>CAZRFO010000122.1:0-4830 GCA_964599515.1 uncultured Eggerthellaceae bacterium
CTAGATTAACGCAGCATATTGTGGCATAGTGAAGTGTCGCAAAAACGCTAGTTTTCGCTTAGGCGCAACACAAAACAAACCACAAAATGTTTCGCCAAGCATGAAAAAAAGAATATATATCTGCAGCATTTAAGCTACAAAACTTGGCTTAAATGTGCGCTAAGGCGGCAGGTAAAACCTAAATAAGGAAAAGGATACACACATGGGACTTTTTTCTAAAGTTGAACACACTATGGAAGACGCAATAGATAGTGCTGGAGACAAACTTTTTGACTCCCCTATTTCCCCTGTTCAAATTGCCAAAAAATGCGAAAAACAAATGAAACGCAACAAGCTTGTTGGCGCTGGCAAGCAATACGCACCAACTTTGTACACCATTTTGGTAAACCAAGAAGATGATCACCGCCTGTTTAGCTTTTATCCAACTCTTGCGGGGGAAACAGAAACATACCTTAGCACAGTTGCAGCTAATTCTGGCTTAGACATGGACGGCAACCCGCTTGTTCGCTTTGTTGCAGATGCAGACCTCAAACATGGTAAGTTTGACGTTTTTGCTCAAGTTGTTGCTTCTCCTATTGTTGAAAAACTTCGCCTTGAAGAAAACATTCGCTATGGCATAGTTACTCCACATCAAGGAGGCGCTGGCAAGCGCGGATCACAAGGCCGATACGCGCAAAACGCTGCAGGTGCTCCTGGCGCTTATGGTGCATATGGCGCATACAATGAGCCAGCTTACAACGGCAACTACAATTCATATGGCGAATTTACAGATGAAGACGCAATGTATAACGCACCATATGAAGACTCTTACGGCAGCTTAGATGACGAATACTACGAAGACGGTTTTAACAATGCGCAAAATGGCGCGGGCTACGCGCAAAACCAAGCAAACATTGCAGACCTTGACGCTTACTTACAATGCGTCAATTCTGGCAAAACATGGAAGCTTTCAAAGGCAATTGTAAGCGTTGGACGTGAAGACGGAAACGACATTGTTGTGGCAGACCCAGGTGCAAGCCGCGAACATGCTCGCTTTGTAAAACGAGAAGATGCATGGTACCTAGAAGACCTTCATTCCACAAACGGCACGCTGGTAAACAAACGTCCAATTGAACGTTGCGCACTACAAGATGGAAGCATCATCACTATTGGAGAAACCGACTACGAATTCTTCTTGCAATAGCATGCACTAACATGCAATAGCTCAATCTAGGTACACTGATGATAGATATACTTTTACTTGCAGGTCGCGTACTTTTAATAGTGCTGCTATATATCTTTCTTTTTGCAATCATGCGCACTGGCATTGGTTTGGTAAAAGTGCAGCGCAAGAAAGAGAAGATCTGGACGCTAACAGTTGAACGCGGCCCAAAAGAATTGCGCGGTGTTTCTATCCCGGTAGATAAGCCAGTAACTGTTGGTCGTAGTTCTCAGGCAGATATCGTAATAGCAGCAAGCTATGTTTCAAGCATGCACGCACGCTTTACGCTAATGGGTCAAAACCTTTTTGTGGAAGACCTGCAATCCAGAAACGGCACATTCGTAAACAACAAAGAATGCACAAGCCCAGTGGCACTGCGCAATAACGACGTTGTTGTAATTGGCAACGTAGCAATTAGAGCGAGGTTTGAATAGATGCCGCATTCTATTATTCAACAGAACCGCAAACTACAACAACCAGCAAAAGTGAGGTTTGAATAAATGCCTCACGTTACTATCCCATTAGCTGCAAGGCAACCTCATTCAGTCCATAGCTATGGCAGCTGCACAAACGTTGGTCATGTTCGCAAGCACAATGAAGACAACTTGCTGGCTGCTCCCCCGCTATTTGCTGTAGCAGATGGCATGGGAGGCCATAAAGCAGGAGAAGTTGCAAGCGAAATTGCTATTAGCGTGCTAGCAGAACAAGCACCAGCAAACCTAGATGCAGATGCGCTTTCTCGCGCAGTAGAAATGGCAAACTACACAATATTGCAAGCCGCAGAAGACGGTCGTGGCGCAAAAGGCATGGGCACAACTCTTACAGCAGCAATGCTTAAAGGAGAACGCCTTTTACTTGCGCAGGTTGGAGATTCCCGTGCATATCTTCTTCATCAAGGACGCTTGCAACAAATAACTCACGACCACAGCTTGGTTGCAGAAATGGTTGAAGCAGGTGAAATCACACCTGAAGAAGCAAAATATCACCCAAAGCGCTCTGTTATCACTCGCGCGCTTGGATCAAGCGTAAACACCTTACCAGACATATATGAAATTAACGTTGTTGCAGGTGATCGCATACTTTTGTGTTCTGATGGTCTTACCGGAATGGTAAATGACTCAGATATTCGCGAAACAATGCTTCGCATACGTGACCCTCAAAATTGCACAGAGCAGTTGGTAAAACAAGCACTTGCCAACGGCGGATATGACAATGTTAGCGTTGTTATATTTGATGTTGAAGGTGAAACCAAAAAGAAAGAAGTGAAAACAAAGCGCAAAAGCCGCCGTGGTGTTATAGCTGTTATAGCGCTTTTGGTTATTGCTTTAGGCGGCACAGCATTTGGCATTAATCACTGGATTAGCAATAGCGCATTTCTTGCAGAAAGCAACGGATATGTTGCAATTTATAAGGGCGTGCCAGGAGAAATCTTAGGGCACGAATTTAACGAACTTGTAGAACAAACATCCATTAAAGTTGACAGCCTAAACGCAGGATTGGCAACACGTTTGCGCGAAGGCGGCGTGCGCACAGATAGCATTGATGAAGCTTACCGCCTGGCACAAGAATACGAAGATGATGCAGCTCGTAATGCAGAAGCCACAAGCGCAGATGGTGCTTCTAACGAAAACACCAGCGATAGCGCAAGTACAACAAACACTGGAAGTGGAGGCAAAGCTAATTCATCCAATAGTTCCACCAGTTCTACCACTTCTGGTTCAAACAGAACAAGCAACACAGCAGCAAATTAGTAAGGACGCGCAATGACCAGGCGAAACACAGAGCTTCTTCTCTTTGTAATTGCAGCGTTTTGCGTTGCGTTGCTATATGCCATGCTTTACTTTGCACAAGGCGAAGAACTTGGAGTAACACTTTTTGCATGTCCTGCTGTTGCGCTAGTTGGCTTCATTATTATTCATATAGTTTTGCGCAAATTTGCACCAGCTACAGATTCTGCACTTTTGCCAATAGTGTATGTGCTTTGTAACTGCGGCATTGCTTTCATCATGAGACTTGACGGAAGTGCTGCTGCATTACAAACTGGCTGGCTTGTTTTAGGCATTGCTGTTTTTGTATGCGTTGTAATATTTTGCAAAGATGTAAATGTTTTTGCAGATTACCCTTTCATCTTAGCAGCAGCCGCACTTATACTTTTTCTTTCGCCATTGCTTCCTGTAATAGGACATGAATCATACGGCAGCCGTATTTGGTTAAGCATTGCCGGACACAGCATTCAACCAGGCGAATTCGCCAAGATTGCATTTGTTTTGTTTTTAGCAGGTTATCTTGCAAGAAACCGCGAAATGCTTTCTGTTTTTACTTGGAACATTGGGCCTTTTCGTTTGCCAGATGCGCGCACATTACTTCCATTGCTTTTGATTTGGGGCTTCTCTTTTGCAATTGCGGCTCTAGAAAAAGACCTTGGCAGCGCGCTTTTGCTATTCGTAATATTCATTGCAATGATATACATATCTACCGGCAAAAAGTTCTACCTTGTTGTTGCTCTAATTTTGGTAGCTATAGCAGCAGTTGCCTTGTATACGCTTTTTGACCATGTGCAAATTCGTGTAGCAACCTGGCTTGACCCGTTTGAAGACGCAAACGGAAACGGATACCAGCTTTCGCAAACACTTTATTCTCTTGCCGACGGAGGCCTGTTTGGAGTAGGAATTGGAAACGGCCTTTCGTATGTAATTCCGGTTGCCACAAGCGACTTCATTTTTGCAGTTATTGGCGAAGAAACCGGCCTTTTGGGAGCAAGCGCAATCATCTTACTTTATTTATGTTTTGCCGTTCGTGGCTTTGTAATTGCATCGCGCGCTAAAAACGACGTGAGCTCGTTTATTGCTTCGGGCCTTACAATTTCTATCATAGTCCAAGCGTTCATCATCGTAGGCGGCGTTACAAAACTCATCCCTTTAACTGGTCTTACTCTCCCGTTTATTAGCCAAGGCGGCTCATCTTTGGTAGCAAGCTTTTTGCTGCTTGGGCTTTTGGTTTCCTGCGGAAAGCAAGAAACAACCGCAGAAACAGAACTCCAAGTAACAACAACAATATCAAAGCTCAACAGTTCACTTGGACGCTATTCGTTGGGGCGCCGCTTTACAACAGGCATGGTAACTTTTTCTGTTTTGATAGCCGCACTCATTGGCAACCTTACATGGATTATGGTTGTTCAGGCAGAAAATATTCAAGAAATGCCAGAAAACGGTCACACAATTACAAACGAAGCAAAAATCCAACGCGGAAGCATTTCCACAATTGATGGCACAATTCTTGCTCAGAGCGTTGATAATGGCGAAGGTCTCTATGAGCGCATTTATCCACAGGGAAGCCTAGCATCTCACGTTGTTGGATACTATTCTTCAACCTACGGCACTAGTGGCATTGAAGAAAGCCAAAACGATGCCCTAACAGGCAAGAAAAGTTTTGCCACCTGGTCCGATGCAATTTCTGCCCTTGCAGGAACAGGAACAAGCGGAAACGATGTCACACTCACAATAGATTCGCGCGTGCAAAAAGCAGCAGAAGATGCGCTTTCAGGATATTCCGGCGCATGTGTTGTTATCAACCCAAAAACAGGTGCAGTTTTAGCTTTGGCGTCTTCCCCAAGCTATGACGTGTCAGAC
>CAZRFO010000123.1:0-4811 GCA_964599515.1 uncultured Eggerthellaceae bacterium
GGACTCTGGTTTTTGGTACCAGCTATCTAGGTTCGAATCCTGGTGGCCCAGCCATAGAGACTCTGTGATACCCCATCTTCATCGCTTATCTTCAGCCTCGCGTAACGCTAGTACGCGTCGGCTTCGATGCGCGCGAATCTGGGGTATCACAGAGTCTCTATCAAACATGGATTTATGCCATTGTTGGAAGTTACTCGCCTTCGGCCTCACGTAGCGTTTAGTACGCTTCGGCCTCGGCTCGTGCAAATCTGAGGCACTACAGAGCATTTATCCGGCATGCGTCAATTTTAATCTGTACGCTTCGGTGCATCTTTCCGCTTAACTATTATCTTGCGCCAAAAATTAATAACTTGAGTTCAGCTTGGTTTTTTTGTTAAAATACAGCTTCGCGTTTTATGCAATAAATTTGTTGGAGGAGATTTTTTGTCCAAGGAAGATGTAATCGAGCTTGAAGGTACGGTCCTAGAGGCCCTCCCAAACGCAATGTTTAGGGTTGAACTGGAAAATGGACACAATATCTTGGCTCATATCTCTGGTAAAATGAGGATGCATTACATCAAAATTTTACCTGGCGATAAGGTTACAGTAGAGCTTTCTGTGTACGATTTGAACCGCGGTCGCATTACGTATCGTTTCAAATAGTAGGCAGATTTTCTGCGCAATTCAAAGGTGAATTGTGCAGATTTTGTGTTCTCTGCAACAAGTTTGCATATAAAGTTTGCTAAGAAAAGCCGGTCTTCGCAAGCTTCGCAACAAAACTTATAGTAGCAAATAATCACCAGCGGCTGGGTGTGTAAATAAAATTAGTGCATATCAACCGAAAGGAAACGAATATGAAGGTACGTCCTTCGGTCAAGAAAATGTGCGACAAATGCAAAATTATCCGTCGTCATGGCAAGGTACTTGTGATTTGTGAAAACCCACGTCACAAGCAACGTCAGGGCTAAGAGAGAGAAGGGAATGACAAATGGCACGTCTTGTTGGTGTTGACCTTCCTCGTGATAAACGCATTGAGGTCGCCTTGACCTACATTTATGGTATTGGTTTAACCACATCAAAAAAGATTCTTGCAGAAACTGGAATTAACCCAGACACACGCACGAATGATCTTACTGAAGAAGAACTTGGTAAGTTGCGTGATTACATTCAGGGTAACCTCACAACAGAAGGTGACCTTCGCCGTGAAGTTTCTCAGAATGTAAAGCGTTTAATGGAAATTGGCTGCTACCGTGGCCTTCGTCATCGTAAGGGTTTGCCTGTGCGCGGTCAGCGTACGCACACCAACGCTCGTACCCGCAAGGGTCCAAAGCGTCAAATCGGCGGCAAGAAGAAGTAAGGGGTAGTAAGTGGCAGCTAAGAAAAATGTTCGTGCACGCATCAAGCGTTCAGAGCGTAAAAACATCGCCGTTGGTGCAGCGCACATCAAATCTACTTTTAATAACACTATTGTGAGCATCACAGATCCACAGGGTAACGTGATTTCTTGGCAGTCTGGTGGCACGGTGAACTTCAAAGGTTCCCGTAAATCCACTCCGTTTGCTGCACAAATGGCTGCGGAAGCAGCTGCAAAAACAGCTATGGAACATGGACTTCGCAAGGTTGCTGTTTACGTAAAGGGTCCTGGTTCTGGTCGTGAGACCGCCATTCGCTCTTTGCAAGCAGCAGGCCTTGAAGTTACTAGCATTCAAGACTGCACACCAATTCCGCACAACGGTTGCCGTGCTCGCAAACGTCGTCGCGTGTAAAGAAAGGATCACTTTATTATGGCTCGTTACACTGGAGCGGATTGCCGTTTGTGCCGCCGCGAAGGCGCGAAGCTCTTCTTGAAGGGTGATCGTTGCTTTACGGATAAGTGCGCAATGGAGCGCCGCAATTATGCGCCAGGTGAAGCTGGCAAAAAACGTGTTAAAGAATCAGAATATCGTATGCAGCTTCGTGAAAAACAAAAGACGAAGCGTATTTACGGTATTTTGGAAAAGCAATTCCGTGGATACTACGACATGGCTAACCGCCAAGAAGGCGTAACAGGTGAAAACCTACTTCGCATTCTTGAATCCCGCCTTGACAATGTAGTTTACCGCCTTGGTTTTGCAAAGTCTCGTGCAGAGGCTCGTCAGCAAGTTCGTCATGGCCACATCTTGGTTAATGGCAAGCGCGTTGACATTCCATCATTCCGTGTTCGCCCAGGTGACCTTGTTGCTGTTGCACCTAAGGCAAAGGAAATGGTTGTAATTCAAAGCGCATTGGTTTCCAATGAACGCACTACTGTTCCTGCATGGCTTGAAGTTGATATTGAAAAGCTTCAGGGTAGCGTTCTTTCGCTTCCACAACGCGATCAAATCAACCTCGACATTCGCGAACAGCTTATCGTCGAACTTTACTCGAAATAATACTAGCAGCGTAGCAAGGAGGCTTGTAAAACATGACAGAGTTCATGAGGCCGACAGTAACAATCGAAGAAGTAAACGATACCGTAGCTCGTTATATCGTAGAACCATTGGAACGTGGTTATGGTTACACTTTGGGCAACAGCATGCGTCGCGTGCTTTTGTCTTCATTGAATGGCGCAAAAGCTACTGCCATTCAAATTGAAGGTGTACAGCAGGAGTTTTCTACTGCTGAAGGTGTAATCGAAGACATTACTGACATCGTATTAAATGTAAAAGGTCTTGTCTTTTCCGCGTTGAATGATGACGTTGAAACAGCAACAGCATACGTTTCTGCAGAGGGTCCTTGCACTGTAACTGGTGCAGATCTTAATGTTCCAACGGAATTTACCCTCATTAACCCAGAACACGTAATTGCAACAGTTGCCGACGGTGGCGAATTCAATATGTCAATTCGCATTGGCGTTGGACGTGGCTACGTGTCAGCAGAACGCAACAAGCGCGACGAAGATCCTATTGGTGTTATCCATGTGGATTCTTTGTTTAGCCCTGTTCGTCGCTGCACAATGAATGTAACAGATACTCGTGTTGGTCAACGCACCGACTACGACAAACTTATTCTTGAAGTAGAAACCGATGGAAGCATCGAACCTACCGATGCTGTTTGCCGCGCTGCAAATATCGTCAACCAATACATGGGTGCTTTCCTTGCACTCAATGAAAGCGACGAAGACTTTGATGGCGAAGTTCCTTCAATCTTTGCGCCAGAAGGCCAGGAGACAAATGCGGAACTTGAAAAGCGCATTGAAGACTTGGATTTGTCTGTACGCTCATTCAACTGCTTGAAGCGTGCAGGTATTCATTCAGTTCGCCAGTTGGTTGAGTACTCCGAGAACGACTTGCTGAACATCAGAAACTTTGGTACGAAATCCATTGAAGAGGTTAAAGACAAGTTAATCTCTATGGATCTCAACTTAAAGCAATAGGAGACTTAGATCATGAGACACAATAAGAAAGGGCGCAAGCTTGGCACCGACTGGAGCCACACTCATGCTATGAAGCGCAGCCTTGTTGCATCGCTCTTCTTGAACGACCGCATCAAGACTATTGAGTCCCGCGCCAAAGAGATTCGTCCAGATGTTGACAAGATCATCACCTGGGCAAAGAAAGGCGACTTGCATTCAAGGCGTCTTGCCATTGCTGCTTTAGGTGGCGACAAAGAGCTCGTACGCGAAATCTTTGAAAAGGTTGAGCAGGGCATGTTTGCCGACCGCAAAGGCGGCTACACTCGCATCATGAAATTGGGCAACCGCAAAGGCGACAATGCTCCAATGGTATTGATGGAACTTTGCACAGAACCAGTTAAAAGCAAAGAAGCTGCTCCTGCAAAGAAAGCTACTCCAAAGAAGGTAGCAAAGAAAGTAGAAGCAGAAGAAGCTAAGGCAGAAGAAGTTGCGGAAGAAGCAACCGAGGCTGTTGAGGCTGAAGCTGAAGTAGCTGAAGAAGCCGTAGAGGCTGAGGCTGCTGAAGCGACAGAAGAAGTTGCTGAGGCCGCTGAGGAAACAGCTGAAGCTGCTGAAGAGCCAGCTGCTGAAGAAGCTGCTGAAGGCGAAGAAAAAGCAGCTGAATAAGCTTTATTCGCACAAGCTACAATTTTAAGACCCGCGGCTCATAATAAGGGCGCGGGTCTTTTGTTTAGAAAGCCTTTTTGCAGAGGCGCGCTTTTTTTGTATGGGCTAGCAAGGCGGCTTGCGCCGAGCATAATGCCATCTTGTTGAAATTGCTTGGCGTGCGCGTATGCGCAAACGCGTTTTTTTGATACGCTATGTCTGTGATTAGAATTCAAACATACTCTTTTGGAACATCTTGCGTTCACAAACTAGACGCGCGCATAAAGTTTCTGCTTCTGCTTGTCTTTACAATTGTGACGTTCGCGCTTGGAAACCTTGGTGTGTGTCTTTCGCTTTTTGTGGCTCTTCTTGGGTCGTGCTTGTCAAAAGTGCCAGTTCGCCTGTACAAACCATACTTTTTCTTTGTTGGAATCTTGTGCACTTTTGCAATAATCCTAAATGCCTTTACATTCCAACAAGCAGATATAACACTTGCAGGCGAGTTTGGCGTGAGCACATCTGGGTTTGCGCAAGGCTGTTTTTATGCGCTTCGTATTATTGCGCTTGTCTGGCTTAGCTTAATATATTGCCTCACCACAGCACCAGAACAAATGATATCTTCTCTTACATGGTTGCTTGGTCCGCTTCGTGCAATACATGTTCCCATTAGCGATATAGCCATGGTGCTCACGCTTGCGCTTCGCTTTATTCCGCTCATTGCGCAAGATGCGCAAGCAATTGCTATTGCGCAGGCTGCCCGCGGGTCGCGCATCTATTCAGGGAACTTTTTCCAACGTCTTAGAGCCTGGGTTAA
>CAZRFO010000124.1:0-4800 GCA_964599515.1 uncultured Eggerthellaceae bacterium
GTAATAGCTTTTAATGGAGCCTCCAGCATAACAAGAGTTAATTGTCGCGCGGCAAACTCCAGCAATACCGCCATAACGGTAGTTCTTCCATCCTTTATTGTGAGAAATTCTAATTTCTATATCGTTTGCAGCACTACAATTTTCTATGTCCATGTTAGTCATACCAACAAGACCACCAACACATGCACCACCCCAGCCAGGATCTGTTGCGTGCTTGTCAACAATGGTATAACCAGAAACAGTGCAGTTTTCAAAATAGCTATTGGTACTTGCAGTAGCTGTTGCTTTTCTGCTTCCAGCAATTCCAACTAAACCGCCCATGGAATACCAACCGGTACCGCTAGTTTCGTTCACAATTTTATTGCCACGGTCAGAATACATAACAATGTTTTTAAGTTGTGCCGCAGACGTTACACCAAAAAGCCCAATTGCTTGATTCGTGCTGCTAATTTCAATATTTTTAATAGCGTAGGATTGTCCATCAAAGCTATACGGGAAGAATGCCATATATGGGTTAGCGTTAGCATCATCGGAAGCTTTATCATACATACTTCCAATAGGCGTGAAGTAAACGTTGCCACCGTTTTCTTCATAAGAGTCTACATCATGACTTTGCTTCCAATATAACTGTTCGCTTTCCGAAGGAATATCTGGAACATTATCTGGAGAACCGCTAAGTAAATATGGATAGCGGTCTCTTGTATATACATCAGTGTATGACCATCTGCTCTCATACACTCTTGTATAATCATTGTAATTGCTGCTGGTAATAGAATATGACGTTGTAGCTTTTTCACTGTTCCAATTTATGAACTGCAGCTGCGCTTCAGAGCGAATTTCATAAGTGTTTTCACTTCCGCCTGGTTTTGCTGCGCTTAAGTCTTGTGTATTTTGGTTGTTGATGGTAATGGATTGCAAGTTCATGGCATTACCAAAGAACGGAGACAGCTCAAACGTATATTTAGCGTTAACGTTGTTTTCTTTTGTTGTTAACTCCCATGTGCCGTTGCGCACAAAGCCAGTTGTACGCAAATTTGTGGAATCTTCGCCAGTTTGATACGCCACAAATTCATAGCTTGACATTTGCTCATGCAATGCCGCACCAGCTGCTGTATTTTCACTACCTACACTAATATTGGTTGAATTTAACGTTGGATCATCTGCTGCATCGGCCTCATAGAAGTAACCGTAGCCATACGCGCTAATAACGCCGCCGTCATCATGCTCTTCACACAAAGAACTACCAGAAATGCTTTCGCCATCTTTGTAACCAACATAGCTAAAGTGATAACCGCTGTTGCTGCCACCATCTTCGTATTCCCAATAGAAAACGCCAACGGTGCCAATGAATTCTTGCACTGGCCAGTTGCCATAGTGAACAACCGCGCCATTTTGGCGCACGACTGCAGGGTAAAGGTAGTTGGCGCCTTCTGTAGTGGCATCAACGTTATAAGAAGCGCTTGCAGCAGCAAAGCTGCCCAAGCTCAGATTTTGCAATTCTTCGCCAGTAACGCGCGTGCCAGCAGCTTTGCCTTCCCTGCCGTATTCGTTTGTAGAAGTGTTATATGCATACAGCTGGCCACGATACGAATATGTGCCCTCATCCAAGTAATAGCAGTCAGAAACAGTGCCACCAATGCGGGCAAAGCCGTAAGTTTCCGCAGTTCCAGATGCCGTAACAGCACAAGCCGCATAGCATGAACGCGTAGCGCCACTGCCGTTTTCTCCAGCAAAACCTGCCGCCCACACGGTACTTGAACGTGCATCAATAACGCTAATAAGTCCAACGGAGTAGCTGTTGGTAATACCACCAGCGTTTCTGCCAACAAATCCGCCAACATATGAATATGAATTATTGCTTGCAATAGTTATTTTTGGAGAATCTACAGAACACGTGCGCACCGTGCCGTTGTTTTGCCCAACCAAGCCGCCAAGTGCAACAACGTTGTAGTTGTAGCCGTAGTACGTAATGGAATATCCACTTACTGCGCAGTTGCTAATGCTGCCGTTATTCACGCCAACCAAAGCACCAACCTGGGAAGAGTTGCGGCTGCCAGATGCTGCAGTGCCTCCTTCGCTTGTCAAACGCTTTATGGTGCTTGTGTCAGCTGTGCCAACCAAGAAAATATTACGCAGCGAGCCGCTTTGCGCCACCGTGCCAAAGAAGCCAGTTGCGGCGTTATACGATTCTACAGAAACACCAGTAATTGTGTGGTATGAACCGTTATAGCTTGCGCGGAAGCCGCTAGAGCCGCTAATTGGAGCCTGTTTGCTTATGCTGCTTCCAAAGGTTGAATACGAAGACCAGTCATATAAAGAGTAGTCAATGTTTAGTTCCTGAGAAAACACACTTGAACTTGTGCGGCTTTCAATATTGCCGTAATACAAGCTTAACGCGTATAGCTGGCGCGCCGTGCGTACATATACAGTAGACGGATTATCTGGCATTTTGTCATTGATAGTTGCGGTCTTTGCAAAGTACGGGTTAAAGTAATACGTTGCTTCACCAAGAGAATCTTTCACAACAATTTCGTGATAGAAATCTGTGTTAGAGCCAAGGTTTGGATTAAGCACTTCTGTTGGAAGCGGTACAAGATAGTAAGTTTCCCCGCTATTTGTAACTGCGTAATCTTTTGTGGCTGTAACAGAATAGCTTGAGCCGCCAAATTCAATACTTATTGCAGATGACGGGAAAGTTTCACTTGTATACGCAAGCGCGTAGCCGTCTCCTAGCGCAACAGTATTTGCGCCATTTTGAAGCGCAGAGACGTTAGCGCCTTCAAAGCCGTAGCTTCCATCTTCGTAGCGCTCAAAGTACACCAAGCGCCCGCTTTCAAATTCCGCTTGCCAGTCTCCGTAATGTTCAAGTTCGCTTAAACGCGGGTAAGAGTAAGAGGACAAGCCTTGCGCCATTAAGTTGTATGGGTAAGTTGAGCCACCAGAATTTGATGTAAACGCGCCGCCCAACATAGATACGCCTTGTTTGCTAAGTTGCGAATAATTAAGAAGTTGCGTGCCATTTAGTTTGGCATCGCCAGAAAGGTAGTAAACATTGCTTATGCTTCCTGCAGCACTAGATGCTGTGGAATACGTGTCAAGACCATCGTCCGATACAAAACTGCAGGCGGAATAGCCATTTTCTGCGCTATAAAGTGCGCCTGGCACAATTCCAGCTGCAACACCATTGTTTCCATATGGAGCCGCCAAGTATCCTGCGGAATAAAAGTCACGCAACGAAATTGAAGCGCTTCCGCCTGTTGCGCCAAACAAACCACCTGTTGTTTGAGCTACTACGTAGCAGTCTGCATACACGCTTTGCGCGTTTATTCGCGCATTCACTTGACCAATCAAGCCACCAGCACAAGTATTGCCATACAAAACTGTAGACGCGAATGAACTGTTAACAACAACTGGGTAGCTCGCGCGCCCAACAAGCCCGCCTACAACGTTGCCATAAATCCAAGTAGAAACATCACGCGCGTCATCAACAGTTGTGATGTTTTCCAAATCACCCTGACGTGAGCTTAAGTACACATGGCAGTTTTCTAAAGTAAGCGCGCCACTTGTAGAGCCAACCAAAGCACCCACATATGTGCCGCGGTCTATGCGTACACCAGTAAGCGCAACGTCACTAATTGATCCAGAAAACGTTTTGAACAAACCGGCAGCGCCACCACTAGCGTTTGCAATATGAAGCGAATAAATTGAAGTGCTAATTTCTGAACCTAAAATATCAGACTTTCCTGTGTAAGATTTTAAGTTTGAGTTTTCAATAGGCGTAAATGAATTGCCGTAAAGCGAATAGTAATCTTCTGTGTCTGCTTCATCGTCTGCAAATGAGATGTCGCTAATCTGCACTGCTTTCGTGATGCCAGAAGAAACATGTGAAGCAGAATCTAAATTTTGCAAGTGGCGCGCGCACGAAACTATTGCTGTGCCGCTGCTGGAATTTTCAATATAGTCAAACAAGCTGTTGGTGGTAGCTTTTGCCGAAGCATCATCCACCATGTCATCTGTGCTTCTTGCTGTTAGCGAAATATTGAGCGTTGTGCCGCAGTTTAGCCTATGTTCTGTTTGCTCATAGAAACGCGTGGCGTCACTCTCTAAGCTGTCAAGAGTCCATACGTAACGGTACGTGCGCGATGTAACCTGCTCTAAATTAGTTACGATTTTCTTGTACGTATTTGTGCCGTCGGAAAGAGTAATTTCAAAGGAAAGTTTTTCACCAGCAGATGGGTTGTTGCAATAAAACGTTACTTTGAGCTGCTCATCGTTTTCAACAGTAATGCCAGGGTGCAGTGTGTCTGTTGTAGCACTTGCTACAGCATCGCCACCATAGTAGCCAACTGTGGCGCCTGCGTTAAAGCGCTTTTTCTTAATGCGATAAGAGTCAAGCGTGTTTATATCTTGCGGTATTGAATTATCTTCGCTATAAAAAACGCCGTAGATACTGCCGCTTTCTGGGTCAAATTCAATGTGCCACTGATTTGAACGAAGTTCTTCATCTACGCTGCCTTCTGGCAACAATTCTTTTGCAGCAATACTTCTTGTTGCAGTTGCAGAAGAAGTTGCGGAAGTTGCCGAGCCGGATGCGGAAGTGGAGCCTGAGGCGGAGGTCGAGCCTGAACTTGCGCCGATGCCCGCGCCAGTGCTTGAGTCTGTCTCGGAGCCAGAGCCCGTCGCAGTAACTACTCCGTTTTCGTATAGCGCTGAATCAACGTAGCAAATTGTTGTTAGGTCATATTCGCTATCTTCGCCTGCATCGCAAGGAATATAACCTAGTTGCTTTACGCCATTAGA
>CAZRFO010000125.1:0-4780 GCA_964599515.1 uncultured Eggerthellaceae bacterium
TGAATTGACCGATATTCCTGCAGATGAAAAAGCGAAAACCATTGGGAACTTAGCTAAGGCGCAAGCAACGGGAGACTTTGAAACTCTAAGCGCGCGCGGAAGACGCTGCGTGCATGTTCACTTGCCAGACAATACTGGAGTTACGCTTCGTGCGCTTGCAAAGCTGGTTCGCCGTGCTCTTTGGAAAAGATAGGCGCAGCGCATGAAAGAGGCGCTGAAGTTAAAGATAACAGGCATTGTTCAAGGCGTAGGTTTTAGGCCTTTTGTTTATAACACTGCAATCAAGCATGGAGTTTTGGGCTGGGTTAACAATGCAAGTGACGCCGTATATGTGCAGGTAGAAGGTGAAAGCGACCAGCTTGACGCATTCGTCTTAGAAATTTCTAACAATGCGCCAGCTGCAGCGCATATAAAAGAAATTGAGATTGCAGAAGTTCCTGTTGAAGGCTTTGCCGGTTTTGAAATAAGGGAATCTGAAGAACACGCCGGAGCTGCAACAACACATGTTTCCGCAGATTTAGCAATTTGCGAAAAGTGCGCGGCGGAGCTGTTTGACCCAAACGACAGACGGTACAGATACCCATTCATCAACTGCACGAATTGCGGGCCTCGTTTTACAATCATTGATAAACTGCCATACGACAGGCCTCTTACTTCAATGTCGTCTTTTGAGATGTGCCCAAGTTGCTTGCACGAATACAAAGACCCAACAGATAGGCGTTTTCATGCTCAACCTGATGCATGTTTTGAGTGTGGACCTGCACTTATGTGGTGGGACGGTTCGGCTGGGAATGACGCGCAATGTGCAGATGGCGTACGCGATGAACAAGGCGCGCATAACGCGGATAAGCAGCAAGCCTGGCAAGATGTGGATGGCGCAGCTGATTCGCATCCTTGGCAAGTAGCGCACAACAGAGAAGAAAGCGATTACATTCTGGCAAAGGCTGTCGCGCGCCTGAAAAATGGAGAAATCATTGCCGTAAAAGGCCTTGGCGGATTCCACTTGGTGTGCGATGCGCAAAACGAACAAGCACTCGCAAACTTGCGCAAGCGTAAACGCCGCGAAGGTAAGCCTTTTGCTGTAATGCTGGAAAATATTGAAAGCGCGCGCGAGTTTTGCCTTGTTAACGCAGATGAAGAGGCAGTTTTAAAAGGCGCGCAGCATCCAATTGTTCTTCTGCGCAAAAAACCTGGCGCTAGCTTTGCACACGGCTTGGCAGATGATTTGCCAGAGCTTGGCGTACTTTTGCCTTACACGCCAGTTCAGGCGCTGCTCATGCACGATTTTGTGCAAGCCGGCGGCGCAATGTTGGTTATGACATCTGGCAATGTACACGATGAGCCAATTGTTACAGATGACGAAGAGGCTCGTGTAAAACTGGGCGAAATTGCAGATGCGATTGTTGGTAACAATCGTCCAATTAAGAGCAGATACGATGACTCAGTTGTGCGCGTGCTAGATTTTGGAGAACTTGGAACGGCGCTGCAAGTTGTGCGCCGCGCCCGCGGGTTGGCGCCCGTGCCGTTGAAGATTCCTGTTGGCGCGCATGCGTCGGAGCTGATGGCTGATACGGTGCAGGTAGCCGCATCGGCTGCTGATATGGCGCAGGCAGCTGAGGCGGTTGCGGGTGGCGCGCAAGTGGTGACCGAGGAATCGCGGGCAGCGGTGCGGCAAGATTGCGTACTGGCGGTTGGTCCAGAGCAAAAAAATACTTTCTGCCTTGTAAATAAAAACGAAGATTCGTTTGTTTCCCAGCACTTAGGAGACATGGAAAATGCAGAAACATACAATGCCTGGTTGCAAACGCTAGCGCATTATCAAAGGCTTTTTGACATAGAGCCAACAGTTTTGGCACACGACATGCACCCTGAATATCTTTCTACAAAATGGGCACTTGAACAGGTGCAAAGCAAGTCAATTCCTGCATATGCTGTGCAACACCATCACGCACACATTGCAAGTGTTCTTGCGGAAAATGAAATTAACGGCGCAGCTTTAGGTATTGCTTTTGATGGAACCGGATTTGGCGTAGATGGCAACATTTGGGGTGGAGAAGCCTTTGTTGCAAACACTAGCGACTTTGAGCGCTTTGGCAATTTTTGCTATGTTCCAATGCCTGGTGGAGCTGGGGCAATTAAAAACCCTCTGCGCATGGCATACGGTGTTTTATGGGCGTGTGACCTGCAAGAACATCCTTTTGCTAAACGTGCCTTTGAAGAAATGGATGCAAACCCGCAGCTGCTAGACGCAATGATAGAGCAAGGCATCAATACCCCGCATACTTCTTCTGTTGGTAGGCTTTTTGATGCAGCAAGTGCGCTCCTGCGTATTTGCGCCCACCCTAAATATGAAGGCGAAGGTGCCGTTTTGCTAGAGGCGGCTCTTCATGCAGGCGAAGCGACTGATGCCGGTGTCGCGCCCCAATCCGGCGACCCTCGCGCTCAAGAACACTTCGACACGCGCTATAGCATTGCAATCACCAAAAACGTTGCGACAGAAACCTCAACGGCGCAAGACACATCTATCTTTCTTTTTGACCCAGCGCAAACCTTTGAAGCCCTGCTTGACGATGCCCTTGCAGGCGTCCCAGCTTCAACAATATCACGCAAGTTCCACGATGCATTCGTAGAACTCATCCTCACCTGTGCAGAACTTTTCCGCGCAATGTATGACCTGAATACGGTTGCGCTTGGAGGTGGCGTGTTCATGAACCGCTACATCGTGGAAACTGTTGTTCCGCTTCTTGCGCAAGCCGGTTTTAACGTTGCTCTAAGCAAAGATTTGCCACCTAACGATGGCGGCGTTTCATACGGGCAAGCTGTGGTAGCATATTCGCGAATGCAACAAACAAATGCAGACTAACGAAGGCAAATTAACAAAGGCGGACTAATATGTGTTTGGCAATTCCGGCGCTAATTACTAAGCTTGAAGAAGACAACATGGCAACGGTTGACATTTTGGGCGTTACGCGCGAAATATCGCTTGACCTAACCCCTGCGGCGCAAGTTGGAAATTACGTGCTTGTGCATGCTGGTTTTGCTATAGAAATTGTCGACGAAGAATACGCAAAAGAAACAATAGATCTTATTCGCGAATTTCCGGAACTAGCTGGGGAAGAGGCCGTGCAATGAGCGAAACACAAACTCCAGACATTTCTGTAAAGGCAAGCAGCTTCAAAGACCCACAACTTGCCAAAGGTCTTATTGCTGCCATAGAAAAACTTGCGCCTGAACAGGCAACTTTGATGGAAGTGTGCGGTACGCATACTGTGGCAATTGCTAGAAACGGCATCCGCGCGCTAATGCCTGAAGGCATTCGCTTAAGTAGCGGCCCAGGGTGTCCTGTTTGTGTAACATCCAACAAAGACATAGATGCCGTTATTGCGCTTTCGCGCGTACCTGGTGTGACCATTGCTACGTTTGGAGACATGACTCGAGTTCCTGGTTCTAGCTCTTCGCTTTTAAAAGAGCAAGCCAAAGGCGCAAATATTCAAATTGTGTATTCACCGTTAGACGCGCTTAAACTTGCGCAAAACAACCCTGAGCAGCAAGTTGTTTTTGTGGGCGTTGGCTTTGAAACAACTACTCCTTTGGTGGCTATGGCAATAAAGCGCGCAGCGGCATTGGGGCTTGAAAACTTTAGCGTTTATGCAGCTCACAAGAATATGCCAGGCGCGCTAGAGGCAATAATCGCAGACCCAAATTTGCAGGTTGATGCACTTATTTTGCCGGGGCATGTAAGCACTATCATAGGTGTTGAGCCTTATAAATTCCTAGCAGAAAAATACGGAATCCCTGGTGTTATTACTGGTTTTGAGCCATTGGATGTTTTGCAAGGCATTGCAATGTTAGTGCGCCAACTTCATGAAGGCAGAGCAGAAATTGAAATTGCGTATTCACGTGGCGTAATGGAGGAAGGTAACCCTGTTGCGCGCGCCGTAATTGATGAAGTTTTTGAAACTTACGATGCGCAATGGCGCGGGCTTGGCGTAATTCCAGGTTCTGGGTATGCAATTCGCAAAGAGTTTTCCAAATACGATGCGCTTTTGCGTTTTAACCCAGAAATCGAAGAAACCAAAGAACATGCAGGTTGCCGTTGTGGGGATGTACTGCGAGGCGTGCTTACGCCTAAAGAATGTCCGCTTTTCCGCAAAGCCTGCACGCCAGAAAATCCAATAGGCCCTTGCATGGTTTCATCAGAAGGCACCTGTGCGGCTTACTTCCGCTACTACTAGTGCTATAGAAAAACATCTAACTAATTCATCATATGGCGAAGGTGTCACTTGTAACTTGGGCAATACTGAAGCTTAAGCTGTTAAAGATGAAGTCGGAATTTTTTTCAAAAAGAGACTGATAATCTGGCAATGTAACTATGCCAACTAGTGTGTAGGCTTTGCCTTCAACAGTGACGTCACTGCCAATTTCCAAGTTGTTGTTTCAAGCAAAACAAACGGTCAAGTGCAATTTCGTTGTTGTGCTGTGGCGTGCTACCTTGAGTATATGAAGCAATGTTGAAGTCTGTCCGGTTGGCATATGCGTGAATGGTGACCTCTTTATTGTTTTCACTTGGTAGGTTTGTGTGGATGCACCGGAATTTTTATCTGCTCTGATTTTACTTTAATTTTACACAGTTTGGGTCGCAAATTTACATTCCGTCTTTATGCTTAATTACGAATGTAGAAAAGAGGTAATTACTATGACTTACAAAACCTTCGTGATTGACTGCGCACCCAAGGCCAAGAAGATGGCTACGGCAATCGAGAAAACCGCAAACGAAAAG
>CAZRFO010000126.1:0-4765 GCA_964599515.1 uncultured Eggerthellaceae bacterium
CTACAACAGTTTTTGTTGGGTATGCAGTAAATAACCCGTTCACAATTGCAGCAAGGCCCGCGTACTGGGCAGGGTACTGCAAGTGAAATACCTTGCTTTCTGTGTTATACCAGGTCACGTCTATAGTGCCATCCCACACAATAGAAATGTAATCAACTATAACGCTTACATTACCTGCTGGCATAGTGAAAGCATATTGGCCATTTTCGTTTGGAGTTATGGCAGTGTAGGTACCATATGTTGCTTGCGTGGAAGCGTCGCCAGCGTCTTCGCCAGTTGCTTCACCGGTGCCTTCGCCTGCCGCACCAGAGCCTTCTCCTGCAGCAGTTTCTACCGCATAGCGCACCTGCGCTAAATAACTTCCAGCCGGAAGAGTTGGAGAAATTACTACTTGTGTACCAGCTTGGACAGATACACTTGTTCCGCCAACATTGCCTGCTGTCACAGAAACACTGCCGCCGCCTGTTGTAGAAGCTGTAACTGTGTAGGTATTTGCATCAAATGCTGTTAATTGCGTACCGGCATCTGCACTTGCATCTGCGGCAATGCTATCATTTGCACCTTCGCCACCATTTGCACTTGCTGCAACACTCAAAGCAGCGTCAGAGCCGGCTCCGACAGCAGCGCCATCGCCTTCAACAGCCAGCGCCGTAGCAGTTCCTAGACACGCAACTAACGCAAACGCTCCAGCAGCAAGTATTAATGATTTAAATTTACGCATAGCTTTCTCCAATCAAGAAAAAGTTTTTATTTCAACGTTGAATTTGCAAGCATCTTTTGCGCTTCTTCAACGCTTAAATCGTATTGCCAGAATAGTTTATAAAATTCCTGCGCTTCTTCTACCATGTCAAAGTCATACAAATCGGGCGCAAGCAAGTTTCCTACCCAAAGCACGCCTAAAGTTGTTTGCACAGATGGCGGGCCATCAAGCCACTCGTATGGACCAGATGGAACTTCATACACATGCCCGTTTTCAACGGCTGGAATAGATGCCCATACAGAATCTTCAAAGATGAAGTCATAAGCGCCATCTGATGGTGAAAGCAGCAAATAATCTGGCGCCCAAATCATCATTTGTTCAGCGGAAACTTCCGTGGAGTTTGCGCCATCTAGCACCGCAATATTGTTAATGCCAGTGCGTTCGAGCGCAGCACTGTGCACGCTCCCCGCTTCTTTTACGGAATACCCCATTTCGCCCGATGAATAAATTGTGCGCAAGTTACGGGAAGCAATTTCATCATAGCGTTCGTCCGCATAGGCAAAAACTTCGTCAATGTATGTGGCTATTTCTTCTGCGCGCTCTTGAACACCCAAGAGTTCACCTAGTGTGCGATACGCTTGCGAAAATTGGTCTATGGTAGCTTGTACAAAAATTACTGGCAGGCCAGTTTGTTGCATTAAGCCATCCATGTCATATTCAATGTCTTCTTTGCGCTCGCCAATATCAATGATTACATCCGGGTTAATCTTGATGATTTCCTCGTAGTTCATGTCTCCATTTTTACCGTAGTAGCGCCCGAGTTTTGGCAGGTCAGCCATGTTTTCTGGCAAATATTTAAGTTGCGACTTTGAAAATGTGCTGGATAAGCCCACAAAACGTTCTGGCGCTATGGTTGCCAACAAAATTTGCGCATAAGCGCCCGATGGCGCAAAGCTTTTGATGTCTTTTGGCAAATACACGGTTCGCCCCGCGGAATCAACAAACTCTACTACATCAGAGGAGCCCTTTTCATAAGCTGCTTGTAAGTCTGCTTCTTTAGAAGATGTTGAAGCGGAACATCCTACAAGGCTAGCTCCTCCAGCTGCACACGCAGCTCCAACCGCAACTATACCTGCAGCCTGCAGGAAGTTCCTCCTGGTTAAATTTACCTTTTTTGTCATATATGCTCCTGTCACTATGTTGAAGCTCTTTAATGCAAGTTGTACGAATCACGCACAGCACGCAAGCAGTGTTAGCCACACACATCCAACAAAACGCAAACTGTGAAACTCTCACAAACTACGCAATTTGCGCGAACAGCGCGCGCGAATCTTTCCCAACCTATTCCTTAAACTCAATCTTTGTCACGCCATATGCCCATTTGCCAGATTGTTCATCTGGTATAACAAGACGGAGCGGCTTTTGCTTAGCATACAAGGAATTCTTTCCAGATGCTACAGACATCACAATGTCGTACTCCAGCGTTTCCCCACGTAAAATCACAGTATATCCGTCACTGCAGTACACCTTAATACGCCTGAAATCGGTTTGCGTATACCCAAACTGGTTAAGAAAATCTTCCAAAAGCGGCCCGTATGCAGCAACAAAACCGGCTTTTGATGCGCCAGAAACACCACGTCCAGAACCACTGCCAGATGCAGTTAGGCGCACGCAGTCCATTTCCACTAGATCTTGCGGCGTTATAGTAAATTCCTCTTCCGTTAACCCAACAATGGTAATTGGTGTGTCTGCATATGATGCAATATCTGCCGGGCGCACTTCATCCCAAATGGAATACGCAATAAACGCAACAACAAGCACTGCCACAACAGCCGCGGAAACGCGCGCTATAAACCAGTTGCGGCGCCTGCGTTTTTCTATAGCTTGTGGCGTGTATGGGTCTTCAAGCCTGTACGGGTCTTGAGGCAAAACTTGCATTTGAACTGCAGCGACATCTGTCTTAGTATGTCTTTTACTTGCTAAGGACATACACTTCGCCAGTGTCTGGGTCTTTATACATTGTGCCAACCTCTTCGTAACCCTTGCCTTCGGCAATATCGCTTGCTACGGCCTCTGCCTCTTCTTGGTCTACAGTTTCAAGGTCTTCTTCATCAAGTTCTGTTTGTGCCATGTTTACGCTATAGCGAGAAACCAATGCAAGCATTAATGCCACAGCAAACACAAGCATTACGTCCGATAAGTTTGCTACTGTCTCTAAAGGGTTGATATCTTCGTGTTCGTCACCAGAATATCTGCGAACACTCATTCCAGAACTGCGACGAATCATCTGAAATCACCGCACTCGGTCGCAACACCTTCGCCCGTATTCACGGCGCTTGCGGAATCAAATCCTGTCGCGTTAACCGTATCGGCCGTGTAAGCGCCAGCACCGTAGCAGGCAGCGCCAAACGCGCCAGCACCAGCAGCACTCGCAGCGCCTTCGCCTGCATCAGCTAGCACATGGTCGTTCTTTTCCACTTCAAGTACCATTTCCATAGCTGATTCAAATGCCACCATGTAATCTTTATACCAACGCTTGCGAATTGACGTGATTATTAGCGCAAACCCTGCAGCAATCAAGCCAACACTTGTTGTATCAAATGCGGTAAGCATAGAAGCGGAAAGCGTTGCTGTGTCACCTTCGCCAAGCGCAAGAATACCAGGTCCAAGAGGAATCAAGGTACCAAGCAAGCCAAGCATTGGAGAAATGCGTGAAAGAAGTTCTGTCACGCGCAAACGGTTGTCATAGCGGCGCTGTTCTTTGTAGTCAAGCGCCGCCGCCAAAGACTCACGCATTTCAGCGGAAACGCTTGGATGAACAGTAAGCTCAATAAGGTATTGCTTTTGGCGCATGAGCAAGCCGCTATCGCGAATGATATTTGCAACTTCGGTGCTTGTGTGCGCAGCTTTTAGGTCTTCCAGTAGCTTAGGCAAAAACACTTTGAAATGCCTACGTTCTGCTATACGTTCTGCAACAAGCGTGCCTAAGCACACAACAACAAGTGCAAGAGATAAAAGCAAAAGCACAATAACTGGCGTTTGGCACGCAGCCACAGCCGAACGCATAATGCTGCTTGCAGTCGCTCCAAAAGTTTCCATTCAAAAATCCTCTCAGTTTCCTTTATTGATGGTCATGCTGCAAGTCGCACTGCAAACGTGCATCAACATAAGGGTCTTTTTGTTTTTCCGTCAAAAGCACGCGGCCTATATATCCAAATACAAAGCATGCGAATATCGTAATAGCAACAGCCATTGGGGAACCAAACAAAATGTCATCCATCATTGCGCTTTGCGAGCCTTTTGAACTCACCTTCCATGCTTGAGCAGATGCAGACCCGCCTTCATTGCCAGTATCTGAATCTCCACCAGCTTCTGTTTGTGCAACAGAAGGCGTAGCGTTAGTTGTAACTTCGCCTTCTTCGCCTAAAGAGACGCCATCGCCGTCTTCATCGTCTGTTCCGTCGCCAGAATCCGTACCGCCGCCGCTGCCTTTGCCGCTGTCGTCATCACCATCTCCATCGCCGTCTCCGCTTCCGCTACCAGTACCTTTACCACCTGCTGTAGCAGAAGTGCGATATTCTGAAGATGGACTATTACCATATTCTGCACTTATGGAAACATCACCCTCCGAATAAATGGTAAGTTGAACACTGCCGTCTTCGCCAATAATTACGTTACCGTTTTCATCGCGAACAAAATCCGCAATGTCAGAATCACTTACGCTCCATTGAAAATCATACTTTGCGTTTTCTTCTATAAGAGAATCTGCAGCAGAAATTGTAGGCGCCTTAATTGTGATGGTATCTCCAACTTCTGCTTCAAAAAGATTGCCTGATTCGTCTGTGTTAAAGGAAAGCTCTGGCGTTCCATTAAAAATGCAGGTCATCGCACGAACCACATCTGCATACGCACGTGCATCTGCTGTAGCAGGGTCTGTCTGGCCAAACATAAGTTTATAGCCAGCAGTACTCATATACGCAGTTGAAGTCCACGCCTCATCATATGCGCTGAACACGCGGCTAAACGAAGAAGAATACGCCAGAATTGCTGGCACACGCACAGCAC
>CAZRFO010000127.1:0-2333 GCA_964599515.1 uncultured Eggerthellaceae bacterium
TAAATAACTTCCTGGCAATTTTGCATAATTTTCATTTATGGCAACCACTAGCTGCCCCTTTCTAAGTTTTTCTTGATAGTTGAATTATATGGAAATTATAAGAACTAAGTTTGCGAATGTGTTACGTTCATTTACAAACTAGGTCTAAAGCATCGTTTTTGGACTTTTGCGAAACTGACGCTATAAAAAAGTTTACTTGCAAACTAAATCTAGCGCATCGTTTTCAAGTGCAGCGCGCCCAATAACTGCACAAAATTTATCAAACCACGCATCTTGTACTGAATTGTCTCGTTCAATAATTATGCGAAGAGGTGCAGAAATATCTGTTAGACAGTCATTGAGAGCATCCAAATTTGCACCGTAGTAATCTGGGAAATGAAGTTGTTCCTTCATGTATGCATGCAATTGCGCTGGCGTTGTGAAGTCGTGCTCTTTGATTACAAGTTCTTGCATAGCTGCTCTTAATTTTGTAGTCTAATACAACTGCTCAAAAGTTTCATAGTGGTCTGCCGTGTAAAAAACTAGACCATCATTTGAAAACACGATGCGCTCTGCACCGCGATATCCACCTTCATAGTTTATGTCGCACTCATGCCATGTGCGGCCATTTGCTTCTGGCAGTTTGCCATCGTCGTTGTAAAAAACACTGCCACCAATACTTTTACCTGGGCAAACTTCTTGCAAGTTGCCTTCATCTGGGTTCCACCCAGCTTTTTTAGCTTTTGTCTTAGAGATAAAATTGCCTGGGAGTTTTCCGTAGGTATGAATATAGAGTGCAACTTCATCTTTGCTGGTATATGAGCCGTCTTCTGTTACTGAAAGATTGCTTGCACTGGAAGAATCTTGTGCACTTGATGCGTCTTGCGCGTCAGAACTGCTTGAGCCGCTTTGTGCACTTGATGCGTCTTGCTCAACGGAAGTATCTGAAGCGCCAGATTGCGATTGTTCCGCAATGCTGGCGCTAGAATTATTTTGTCCAAGTTCTGTAGAACTACCCGCACCACCAGCGCAAGCTGGAAGCATGAAAAGGCACACTGCGCAAAACAGTGCGAGTACTTTCGTTAAGAATTTAGATATGTGCAGTGAATGTTTCATATTCAGCTTGTAAGTATACCTTATTCGCTTGCCGTGTTGGTGCCGTGTTGACGCCTTGCCGCAACAATCTTAAGCAGCTTCGCCTTCCGCAGCTTCGCATTCGGCAGTGGCGCCTTCCGCAGCGCAGCCTTCCGCTGCGACATTTAGCCACTTGCCACGCGTGCACTGCGCCGACGTCGCGATACCCTTAGGCTCCTTCGCCTTCCGCAGCGTCTTCATTTGCAAGTTCAGGCTGTTTTTTGCCACTATGCGAACGCGCGCATTTTACAACCGTACCGCTTAACGCAAACAAGGCAATTGCGTTTGGAAGAACCATGAGCTGGTTAAACATGTCTTGCAATTCCCATACAAGATCATTAGAAAGAAGCGAACCAAGGAACACAAAGATAACAGCCAAAACACTAAATATTGGAAGGGCCTTCTTGCCAAACAAATATTGGAAGTTAATTTTTGCGAACAAGTTCCAACCAAGAATTGTTGAAAACGCAAAGAACAGCAAGCAAATCGCAACAAAAATGTTACCAAAGGCAGTTCCAAAATCGCCACCAAACAAAGTACCAAACGCATACTGTGCCATGTTTGTTTTGTCTAATCCGGCAGATGCAATAAAGTCATAAGCTTGATAATTGATTGCGCCGTCTTGTATATAAACACCAGAAATTACAACAAGTGCTGTCATAGAAACAACAATGATTGTGTCTACAAACACGCCAATGAATGCCATAACGCCTTGTTCGTGCGGGTCTTTAACATTTGCTTGCGCATGAGCGTGAGGAGTAGAACCCATACCTGCTTCGTTGCTGAACAAACCACGCTTTGCACCTTGTGTAACAGCGGCAATGATTCCGCCAACCGCGCCACCGAAAAACGCACTTGGATTAAAGGCACTAGCAAAAATTAGATAGAAAGTTGCAGGTATAGCATCAATGCGGCTAATTAGAACAATCAAGCCGCCAACCAAATAAATAACAGCCATTAAAGGAACAAGCTTCTCTGTAACAGAAGCAAGTCTTGAAACTCCGCCAACAAAAATAACGGCTGCAACTGCTGCAACGATAAGGCCGATAATCCAAGGAGCTACACCAAATGCGGTAGAACAAGTTGAAGCAATGGAATTTGACTGAACCATGCAACCCATGAATCCCAAGGAAAGAATGATTGCTACAGCAAAAAATCCAGCCAAAAACTTACCAAAGCCGCCCTTAAATGCTGTGCGAATGTAATAAACCGGGCCGCCG
>CAZRFO010000127.1:2343-4688 GCA_964599515.1 uncultured Eggerthellaceae bacterium
CTGTGCCATCTTCGTCTACAACACGGGTTGTTTGAGCAAGAACGGCTTCTGCGTAAATTGTAGACATGCCAAGCAGAGCGATAATCCACATCCAAAAGATTGCGCCAGGGCCGCCCGTGATAATAGCGCCGCACGCACCAACAATGTTACCAGTACCAACTTGAGCCGCAATTGCTGTAGCCAGTGCCTGAAAAGAGCTCATACCGCTTTTATGCTTGCCTCCGCGCAAAGAAAACCCGCTGAACATGCGGCGCCAGCCTTCTGCAAAGCAGCGAAATTGCACGCCGTGAGTACGAATGGTAAAGAACAAACCCATTCCCACAAGCAATATTAATAATACATAGTTTGAAAGATAGCTATTTATGGTTGAAACCACACTAAGAGCTGCTGCTTCCACGTTTTTCCCTTTCTTTTTATCTCTGGAAAGCGAAAAACCACGAGAACGCCAAAGCAGGCCGCGATTGCACTTCCCTGTCTTTTTGCCTGAGAGATTCAGCGCTTGCGCGCCTTGCACCTTCGGCACTCGGGTGTTCCGAGCTTCTCCAGAGATTCCTCCGCTTTCTGTCTCTTTGAGATTGCGGTTTGCGAACCAAAGTTTTAGTTGGTCTTGCAAACAGCAATCCGCAGATTCAAAAAGCTTCAACGGATAGTGATAATTTGCGTTGGCAATGATACAAACAATTTATGGCAAGCGCAAGATGTGTGTAAAATTGTTTGCGCGAACGCAAAAGAAAATTTCCTGAAAGGAAAATACGACCAACATTGCACCTGTTTGGGGTGCCAGGGCTGTGTTCAAATTACGAAAGGTGGATTGCAGAAGAAAGTTTGCGTCGGTTACCTGAGGAAAATACGCCTACTGTTCCCCCTGTTGCGGAAGTTTCTTTTTGGCAGCATAAATCAAACACGCAATGCCAACAATCATAAGTGGGATTGATAAGAGTTGACCCATAGTAAACCAGCCGCCAGCAAGGTAACCAATTTGCGCATCTGGTTCGCGCACAAATTCAATTAGGAAACGGAAAATTCCGTACATTAAAAGGAAGGTTCCTGTAAATGTACCACGAGGTCGCGGTGGGTTTTTCCGCGACAAAGCAAACAATACAAGGAATATTACAATGCCTTCAAGCACAGCCTCATAAAGCTGCGAAGGATGTCTTGGTAGCTGACCTGCTGTACCGTCAAAGATTACTCCCCACGGAAGATCTGTAACTGCACCCCAGAGTTCTCCATTAATGAAGTTGGCGCATCTGCCAAAGAAAAGCCCTAATGGCGCGCCTATTACACCCAAATCTGCAAGAGTTAAATATGGCACATGCGTAAACTTTGCTGCAAAAATGCCAGCAACAAATGCGCCAATCAAGCCACCATGAAAGCTCATTCCGCCATTACTAAATGCAAGAATTTCTAACGGGTGCTGCCAGTAATATCCAGCGCCATAAAAACAAACATACCCAAGCCTAGCGCCTAGAATAATTCCTATAACCACGCACATCATGATAGTCAAAAGAGAATCTATTGTTATTTTGATGTGCCACCGTTTTGCCATTTTTGCTATCACAAAAGCAGCACATATGAAGCCTAGAACATATGCAAGCCCATACCAGCGAATAGAGAAAGGCCCTAAAGTTACTATAACTGGGTCTATTGCATGATACAGTTCATTTAGAAACACTTGCGTTACTCCATGCTATTCTGAGACCCAATTTGCACAGATGCAAAATAGACTTCTTCTCTTATATTATCTGGGATTTCCATAACAAGAGAAACGCGTGTTGAACACAAAGGGCAGGTAAAAGTAAAAACACCTAAATCTTTATGAAGCGCAAGAAGTGAATCGTATGTGCATGGGTCTAGCTTTTTTGTTTTGCAAGCTGGGCAAATTGGCAAACCTTTCTTCATACTCTTCACTCCTTACAATGCGCTTGCCTCACAATGCAAGCAACGTTTGCGAAATACTACAGTTCCTGCTCACCAAAGAGTTCTTCCAAGTTATCTGGAACAACAGATGTAACACCAGGTACGCGCTCTTTCAAAATGCGCTCTACGCCATTTGCAAGAGTAATCTGTGACATTGGACACCCTTTGCAAGCACCTTGCAGCTCAACTGTAACAACACCATCTTCATCAACATCTACAAGACGTACATCGCCACCGTCTGCCTGAAGGCTTGGGCGAATAAGATCAAGTACGGCAGCCACATCTTCTTTATTAACCATAATTCGTTCTCCTTGAATTTCACCTATTTATATTGCGTGGAATTGTAACACTAAACGTTGTATACACGTAGTTTTATTCCTGCTTCTTCTAACATAGAAAGAGACAGCTCATCCGGGTACGGATTTGCG
>CAZRFO010000128.1:0-4659 GCA_964599515.1 uncultured Eggerthellaceae bacterium
TCTTGATGCAGATGCCGTAACAAACGTAAGCAATATGTTCAAAGGATGTTCTAGCCTTGAATCCTTAGACATATCTGGCTTTTATTCACGCTTGATGACCAACATGGCTGATATGCTAAGCGGCTGCTCAAAACTTCAAACGCTAACTCTACCTGCGGGAATAGACTTTTCAAGTACGGGCCTTCGCAATACTAAATGGACAAATTCCCAAGGCACAGAATATGCAAACACAACAGAGATGCTCGCAGCAAACACCGCCGCGCAAGGCGAAAAAGAAACCTACACTGGCGTATACGTTGAAGACGGCTGGACTCAATGTGGTACATGCGAATGGCGCGTAGACAAAGAAACTGGCAAATTCACTATTCGCCCATTAGGCGGCACAGGCACAGGCACGCTTGATAGTTGGAACTACTGGGACATCCCTTGGATTGACAGCCGCACGGATATTACCTCTGTGGTAATTGAGCCAGGTGTAAAAGCGAAAACCTGCGAAAACATGTTTTACGGGTGCACTAATCTTACTTCTGTGAATCTTTCCGGCCTTGATACGTCCGATGTTACAAGCATGAGTTCTATGTTTGGAAATTGCTCAAGCTTGTCCGCGCTTGACATTTCGTGCCTTGACACGTCTGCCGTTACAAACATGAGTGAAATGTTTTTGAGTTGCACAAACCTCACCTCAATTAATCTAACTGACGTTGACACATCTGCTGTTACAAACATGAGCAAGATGTTTTATTACTGCACAAGTCTTGCAAGCGTTGATTTGTCCGACTTCAATACTCTTGCTGTAACAGACATTTCTTCAATGTTCCAAAATTGCAAAGCCCTTGTGACAATTTATGCTTCTTCTGTTTTTAAAGTTGTGGAAAGTGCCAGCTCAGATAAGCTATTTGAAGGCTGCATCTCTATTAAAGGCGAAAACGGCACAGAGTATTCGCATGCAAATACCGGCGCGGCAAGAGCAAAAATTGACGGTGGGGAAGAAGACCCTGGCTATTTAACAGACGGGTGGACTCAATGCGGTACATGCGAATGGCGCATCAATTCTGCTGATAAGCTTACCATACGTCCAACTGATGGCGCCGCGACAGGCACGCTAGATGCGTGGGGCGCATCTGCTGCTCCGTGGGCTTCCCAAGCTGCATCTATAAAGTCTGTCGTAATTAAGCAGGGAGTTTCCGCCAAAACATGCGCAAGTATGTTTGAAGCTTGCACAAGGCTTGTTTCGGCAGACCTTACTGGTCTTAATGCTTCTTCTGTAAAAGACATGAACTGCATGTTTTGTGGATGCTCAAGTTTGACGTCTGTAGATTTTGGCAGCATCAATACATCTGCTGTAACTAATATGAGTTTCATGTTTGACGGATGCACAAGCCTTAAAACAATAGATCTTTCAGCCCTTGAAACATCCGCGGTGGAAAACGCGCGATACATGTTTCGTGATTGTTCAAGCCTAACTTCGCTTGATTTGTCGTCTGTCAATTTACCTGGTGAAGAAAGCGTGACAGGCATGCTAAGTGGCTGTTCTGCACTTGAAACACTTACTTTACCTGCGAAAATAGACTTTGCTAACGCTGGCCTGCGCGATACAAGATGGACAGACTCTTCTGGAATTACATACATCAATACAGCTTCCATGCTTGCAGAAAACGCAAAAAGAAGTGAAGGCGCAGAAACCTACACAGGAGTTTTTCTAACAGACGGCTGGACTCAATGTGGTACATGCGAATGGCGCATAGAAGCAGAAACTGGCAAACTTACCGTGCGCCCATTAGCTGGCACCGGTACCGGCATTCTTGCAAACTGGGAAGATGAGGCAAGTGCGCCTTGGAGCCAACAGCGCGACTTAATCGCTTCTGCAGTATTTGAGCAAGACGTAAAAGCCCAAACATGCGAAGGAATGTTTAACCGCTGCCAAAATCTAGTTTCTGTAGACTTTTCTGGCCTTGATACATCGGCCGCTACAAGCATGAGTTATATGTTTTATGGCTGTTCAAGCCTTGCGTCTATCAACCTTGCTGGTCTTGACACGTCTTCTGTTACAGATATGGACAATATGTTTGTAAGCTGCACAAAGCTTACATCGGTAGACCTTTCTGCCATTAATACATCTGCCGTTACAAACATGAGTTTGATGTTTTGTACGTGCTCTAACCTTACATCGGTTGATTTTTCTGGAATTGATACCTCAAAAGTAACTAATATGAGCGGCATGTTTCAGGAATGCACTAGCCTTGAAACCATCGATTTATCTGGTATAAGTACTTCTGCCGTCACGGATATGAGCGGCATGTTTAAAGGAAACTCCAGCCTTAAAAACGTCAATCTTTCTGGGCTTGATTTGTCCAAGGTAACAACCATGGCTTACATGTTTGATGGGTGCAGCGCGCTTGCATCTATTAGCATTTCAGATCCTGGCACCAATGCGCTCACAAACACGCTTTGGCTGTTCCGCAATTGTTCTAGTCTAACATCGCTTGATTTGACGGGCATAGATTTTGCGAATGTTACAGAAATGAGAGATATGCTAAACGGCTGTTCAAAGCTTGAAACTCTCACCCTACCTGCGGGAATAGATTTTTCTAGTGCTGGCCTGCGCGATACAAAGTGGACGGATTCCAAAGAAACCGGCTACGCTACAACATCTGCAATGTTTTCCGCTAATTTCGCACGCATATCTGGCGCGGAAACCTATACGGAAGGTGCGTTGACAGACGGCTGGGAAAAATGCGGTACATGTCAGTGGAAAGTTGACAGCGAAGGCAAGCTAACAGTGTGCCCACTAGAAGGAAGGAGCACTGGTACGCTTGCGAGCTGGGAAGATGAGGCCAGCGTACCTTGGAATTCGCAACGCTCTTCTATTACTTCTGTGGTAATTGAGCAAGGCGTAAAAGCGCTAACTTGTGCATATATGTTTGCAGACTGTACGGGGTTAAACGCGGCCGACATTACATATCTTGACATATCTTCCGTAACAGACATGAGCTACATGTTTGCAAATTGTCCAGCGTTAACGGATGTTCCAACTGGGCTTACCATTGTTTCTGGTGCTAATGTGAACAATCTATTTTACGTTGATTCGGCCACAAAAATTAGAACACATTACGATGGCGAAGATGAATCAATTCTTAAATACAATTGGGCAGACGACAACAGAGTTCTTGTTGTTAAATGCAAAGGCGAACACAAGTGGAACGAAGGCGTAATTACAAAAGAGCCAACTTGCACAGAGCCCGGCGAAAAAACAGTTACTTGTACGGTATGTGATGAAGTTGAAGAAGGCGTTGCTGTTGAGCCGATAGGTCATAAGTGGCGCGAATGGCAAACCGTAACAGAAGCAACTTGTGGCAACGCGGGGCTTAAGATACGCACGTGCGAAAACGACCCTACGCATGTAGATACGCAAGAGATTGCCCAACTTGCACATGACTGGAATACTCCAGCAATTTTGTTTAGCGCAGATGGCACATCTGCAACTGCGCTCTGGACCTGCAAAAACGATGTTTCCCACATAAAGGCTGCAGCGTGTGAGGTTACGCGTTCTGTAGAAGCCGCAACGTGCGAAACACCAGAAGTAACAACCTATACTGCAACAGCTGTTGCAGAAGGTATGCCTGGTGGTAGCGCCACAACAACACATACAACCGCTAGTGCACTTGGACACACATGGAGCAACCCGACTATCGCGTTTGCTGCAGACAAAGCAAGCGCCACAGCAACTTGGACGTGTGCAACAGATGCAACCCACAAGCATACAGAAATATGCACAATTGAAAAGCAAGTAAAGAAAGCCGCAACATGTTTTGAAGCTGGGGAAACCTTGTATGTTGCAACGGCGGCAATTGAAGGCACGACTGCACAAGCTACAGATACAGCAACGGAATATGTTTCTGCTACAGGACATACATTCAATGGTGCAACTTGCGAAAATTGCAAAACACACCTTGGCGATGTGAATGCAAACGGCAAGATAAACACAACAGATGCTCAAGTTGCATACGACATTGCAACAAGTAGCATCTATAAAGACCTTGAAAGCTACAATGCTTTATACACCGCAGCAGATGTAACTGGAAAAGATGGCGCACCAGACGGATATGTTGATGCCCAAGACGCCTATGCAATTTTGTATGCCGCCGTCTTTGGTTGGGAATAGTTGCGGAACACTTGCGCGTTCCAGGCTCAACAAATTTCGTTTCAAAAAGAAATGTGAATATTTAGTGTATACTGTTGCGTGATACAAATCATTACGCACAAGAGGCTGCCGCGCCGAAAATAGCTACGCCGGCGGCTAAGTATTAGATGAAAGAAGATGAGGCTATTTAGGTAGATAAACGTATTGGCATAGGAGGAACGTATGAAGCGCAAAGTTTCTTTTTCACGTAAGCTTACTAGTACACTTTTATCGATTGTTTTAATTACAGGGCTTTTGCCCACACCCGCAGTTGCTACAAATAACGAGGGTGGTTCTGAAGCTGCAATAAGCGGCTCGGTTTTGCGTGAAGCCGAACAAGAACAGGTACCTAGCGCGGGAAACGAAACTAACAGCGCGGCAACAGGCGAAGTAGAGCAAAGCGGCTCTTCTGGCGCGAAATCTGCTGGTGGTTCCTCTGAAATGGCGGAAACGGATACCGCCAAATCAAATGCTGATAG
>CAZRFO010000129.1:0-4636 GCA_964599515.1 uncultured Eggerthellaceae bacterium
GCTGCCATAAGAATTGGTGGAATTGGAAGTGATGTTGCCATGGTTGATGCAGTGGTCGACAACGCCACAGTTGTAGTAACCAACAAAGCCACTTGCATAGGCTTTGGTACCGGTGCCCGTAGCAGACATGGCAGCGTTGTTCACGCAATTCGTGATGGTGCCATAGTTGTAATAGGTTATTGCAGCTACCGCGGGGGTACTGGTTGAAGGGCTCGAGACAAACGAGCCGTTCAACGTGAGATTTTTCACAACACCATTGGTGCCGATGTATTTAAACAACGTGGCATGACCACTTGTGCAGGTTAAATTCATGGTGATGGATTTGCCATTGCCATCAAAGGTTCCCTGGTAACCATTTGCTGCAGAGGAGCCGCCCACTGTATACCAGCTGGTCAATGTACCCATATTTATATTATTTGTAAGAATAGCATTTCCTGCATATGCATTTGCGGTTGCAGCGTCCATAAACCAAGCTAGCTCGGCGCCATTTGAAATTTGATACACATCACCATCTTTGGTGGGCTCTGTAAGAGTTGTACCATCCCATTGGTCTGTTGCATCGCCATCTGTTGCAAGCGGTTCCAAAAGACTTTCTATTTCCAAAGCATTGCCACTTACAGAAGGTGTTTCTGCTCCGCCGTCAACCATGAATGCTGCGTCAACTTCCGAAGCTTCGCCAGCAGCAACTTTAGCCGCAACGCAGTCTGTTGCAACGTCATCAACTACTGCGGCAGTTTCATCCTGCGTTGCAGCTTCTGGCAAGTCTTGCGCCCAGGATAAAGAAGGCATGAGCCCAATGACCAAAATCGCAGAAAGTGCCAGGCTTAGCGCACGTTTTGGTAAATGTTTCACAATAGCGCCCCCTCTCAGTTTGTCTGCAGATACAGAACTCTCTTTCCTCATAAAACCAATCTCCTTTCCCTTTCCATTAAAAAGATTGTTTTTGTGTCTGTGTGCTTTTATATTTATTCGCGACTGCGAATAACTTTGGTATTGTACTCTTTTGCGTATAACATTTGCAGCAAAAGCACCCAACAATTTAGCCTGTAACGTCAACAAAAATTCAAACTATTCAGTCACATATGCAAGTATAGAAAATGCATCGTTTGCAGATATGCGTCCGTCTTTGTCAACATCCGCTGCAAGCCAACCAGCTTCATCAACTACATCAAAGTCAGCATATACACCGTTGCTTAAGTCGTAGGCTGCAAGCGCATCTATTACATTCACCACACCGGTTGCGTTAACGTCCATAATGGAAAGCTCTGTGCGGCTGCCTTCCACAACACTAAAGCTAGCGTTGGTTAGCGCTTGTGCTGTACTTTCATCAAGCAAGCACACAAAGTGTTCGCCATCCCAATACATTGTTTTTCCAGCAACCTGCACAACGCTACCATCAGGCACTTCTCCTAAGTAAGTAACCACATAGCTGTTGCTCGTAGACGTGATAGATTAACTAGCAACGCTAAATAAAGGCTTTTCAACTGCTGGCAGATAAATGTCAATTTGCCCCAAATAGCAAGCTGCCACAGTATTAGATTCAACGTAGCCGCCTTCTGTTGTATTTTGCGGAAGCATAGCAACCATAGGTCCGCGATAGTTATATGCAGAAGCACTAACGCCAGTTGTGCCGCTTGCATATACCAAAGGCAAATTGTTCTTACCGTAAGCGATAGTTGGCTGCATACCATAAATAGATACACCAGTACTTCCATCTTCTAAGCCATATTGAGCAAAGTTTTTGCTGTAGTCGCCAATGCCGCCTTCACCATTACCAGCAATGTATCCAAGACTTACGTTTACTGTTTTCCATGCGCTTTCCCATTCGCCTTTTTGATAGAACTGCACCTTAGAACTTGGAGCTTCACTTGCTGCACTTTGCGGAAGACCAGCTGCAAGAAGCACATCATACAAGCTGTAACCTTCGTAATAGTCATCGTATGGGCCAGAATAGTTTTCTTCGTTGTCTTCGTATATGAGCGCAGAATACACTCCACGATAAATTCCGCCGCGGTCTGCATTAGCTAGCGCCTCAATGTCTTTTACGGTAAATGTTTTTGAGCTTGTAAGTTCTTCACCCTGGTAAATATTGATAACAACATCGGACCCGCCAACTGTATCAAGGTCTGCGTAAGTTGAGTAATTGTGTTGTGCATAGTTGGCATCTTCGCCTACAACAATGCGCGTAACGTCGCTTAACGTGCGCTCTGAATTTTTGTCACTAGCACTTGTTTGACCAAAGAGCAAATGTATTGCGTTATCTGTATAAGGCACACCATCTTGGCCAAATGCTAAAAGTACAGGAAGGCCGCGAGTGTAAGGCTGATACGTTTCATCAAATGAACTATATGCAAGAGAATAAATGTCACCCCAAGTGTATTGGGCAATATACCCTGATGCTGTTTCAAAATAGACTGGCGTTGAATCTGTAAGTTGCGTTGGGTCTTCTACCCACATACGAATAAGAGATGCCACATCTATGCCTGTTACTTCATGAAGCGTTCCATCTACGCTGTAATATTGCGTAAAGAGTGCAGGCACGCCACTTTCCTGCTGCAATTTATAGTTAAACAAGTATTCGTTTTCTTCCATTAACGTGCCAGAAAGCGCAAGTGTTCCATAAAGCAAATTTGCCGTGTGATACTTGTCATCTGAGTTATAGATGTGAACGTTTTCTTTGTTCACGGCAAGTGAACTTGCATGTGTTTGCGCTGGCGATCCTACAGGTTCTACCACAACTGTGAGTTGTACGTAGTCCGCAGGAACAAGCACGCTGTAGTGCAAGCCATCAACGCGAGTTATCGTAACTTCTGTTCCAAACATGCCTTGCGCGCTAACAGATGCAACCTGGTATTCGCTATCAATTGTAATTGTTGCTGTTACGGTTTCGCCTTCAATGGCTGTTGCTTGGGTGTCTGCATCTACCGTGTCATATGCAACCGTGGCTGCAGTGCTAGTGTTGCCTTGCGCATCTACTACAGAAGAGAGCAAGTTATAGCGGTAGCGAGTATCTTGTTCTGCAGTAACGCTGAATGAAACATCGCTTGCAGGCATTGTAAATTTGCCACCGTTTTCAATTTTAGTAAACGAATCTTCACTTGCTCCTGCCGCACCCCAGGAAACACTTGTGTTTGTGAAGCCAGGTTTGTCGCGCCAGCTAACGGCAACTTCTTCTCCTGCAGGCACATATTCAGAAGATACGCTTATTTGTACTGCTTTTGCACTTGTATCAACTTTATATATTGGAGATGCACCACAGATTGCTAAGCCCAAACTTGCAGTGCTTCCGGCTACGTCAAAACCATCTTTTGAAATTCCCCAACGTGCAGAATTTGTCTGGCTTGCGTTGCTTGTATTAAGCAGCCATGCAATTTCTGCTTGCGTTTTTGAAGTTGCCGTGCCTGTTGCACTAGCGCTAGCAGTTGCGTCAGTCGCGACTGCAGCGTTAGGCGCGCTTTCGCCAGCAGCATCAGTGCCGCCACCAACGCCCGCAGCCGTTTCCTCGTTGCCAGCCGCACCGCCAGAAGCGCTTTCGCCTGCAGTCGCCGCGCTAGCAAAGCTTTCAATTACGCCTTCTGCATCTTCTTCGCTTCCATTTGCACCACCAATACCAGTGCCGGCTTCTCCAGTGGCTTTATTTGTAGCGCTTCCTGCTAAGTAGTAGCAATTCTCTACTGTTGTATAGTTATCGCGCTCACCCAACACAGAGCCAAAACGAGGGTCTGTTCCATAAGCAAGAGTACAAGAAACGCTGCCTAAGTTTGCGCAGTTATAAATTCCAGCGCCTTCTGGCTGTGCGGAATTAAACGCATAACCTACAATGCCACCAACGCTGTATTGGCTTGTGCTATCAGCTTCTGCAACAGTAATTGTTCCTGCATTAATGCAATCCAAGAACTTGCTTGACCCATAAGTTCCAGCAATGCCACCCACACGAACACTGCCAGTAACATCTACATGATTTGCAACGTTTTCAATGAATGAACCGTATGCGTATGCGCAAACGCCAGCAGTATTCCAGCTTCCGCTTGCCATGTTAACAGTGCCAGAAACGCATAAGTTTCTAAGAATGCCATAGCTTATGCTTCCAAATAAGCCCTGGTAATCTGCCGCACTAGCTGGAGTTTCTGCGGTTCCTATGCTAAGACCTGTAATTGAATGACCGTTTCCGTCAAAGCATCCTTCAAATGAGTATCCAGAAATTGAATCTCCATTTCCAATTGGTTCCCATTGTTCATATGCACTCAAATCAAGGTCGGACACAAGGCTTATGTATTGTCCATCAAAAGAATTACTTGGCATGCCAACCATCTTTGCTTCATGGTTTACGAGTTGCGCCAAGAAGTGAAGTTGGTCTGCGCGTTTTATGATCCAAGGGTTGCTTGAGCTATTTGCTTGAGTTGGGTCTAGCAAACTGAACAAGCCTGGGTCTTCATAAATTGCAATTGTGATTGCAGGCGTTTCATTATCTATAGATGCAAGTCCTGTTGCACCAGTCAGCGTGTTTGTAATAACGCAACGATACTCATAAGTTCCAACGCTAGATGTATCTATTGGCATGCTTGCATAGTAATGACTATCACTTTGAGTGCATTCCCCGGTGTAGCTGCCATAATTTACCCAGCTGTCATCCGTG
>CAZRFO010000130.1:0-4617 GCA_964599515.1 uncultured Eggerthellaceae bacterium
GCGCTTAGGCTTTTCAGCCTTCTGCGCTTCCACAGGCGCATCTACATGAACTTTTGCCTGCTCTGGTTCTTCCGCTGCCTTTTTAGCGCGCGGTTTGCGTGTGCGTTTTGGCGCTTCTGCCTGTTCCAGCTCTTCGGGCTGCGCCGCCTTCGTAGCCCGCGGCTTACGAGTACGCTTAGGCTTTGGCTTTGGCTCCGGCTCTGAAACAGCCTCTGGAACCTCATCTGCGGCCGCACTAGCCTTCGCATTAGCTGGTTTTACAGCATTTGCATTAGCAGGCTCTTCTGTACCCAAAAGCGCGTCTACCGAATCAAATTCATCAAGCACACTTGAAAAATCGTCAACAATGGCTTGCTCAAGGCCTGCGTATTCCTCAGAATCAATCATCTGATAAGCAGCTAGTTGCTCAAACAAATCCGTCTTTGAAACTTCCCTGTATTTGCGCGCAACAAGTGAAGACTTATATGCATTTTCTACTGCTTCGCGCGCTGCCATAGCAATATCAAAACGCGCCATGCCATTTGAATATTTAACCAGTTCAGGAAGCAATTTTTTGTCTATTGAACGATAATCTTTCAAAATGGAATTCCACAACGATGTGCGCTCTTGCTCATTTGGATTTTCAATTCCAACAAATGTTACAGGACCAAGCATCTCTAAGAATTCTTGCGAAATATCAAGCTCACTTGACGCAGACGCCAAAACAATAACATCTGGGTTTTCAACAGCAGTTTCTATTAGATGCAGTGCCTCATGAGCCGCACGCGAAAGCATCGCGCAATCTATAAGAGAATCTTCTCCACATGGCAACAAACGCGACCACAAATCAATATTAGAAAGAAGTAAGGCACCTTTGCCTATGATTTCGTTTCTGCGAGAATTCATTTGAAGGCCATTGTCACGTTGTGCCATAACACATAAAACAGCCTGTCCTTGTGAATTTTCTTCTATGTTCATGCGAACACCAGGCAAGCCAAGTTCCCCAAATGTAGCTTCCATGAACTGGTCTGCGTCTTCACGTGACGGAGCCCTAAAAACAAGCGTATCGGTTCGTGGGATTTCCTTTAAACCATAGCGCCTATTTAGCATCTTTATGAACCTATCAAGCTGTTCGTCGTTTTTAGAACCAATTCCTAGGCTGCGCATATCATCAATTGCGGTTTCATAGCCATACAATTTGGAGTAATCAAAACGCACGATTTCGCGTGTTTTAGTTTGTTCTTGCGCGTTTGCGGCATATGCGCCAATGCTGTTTGCCAAATTTGCTAGATCTATTGGACCTTGCGCAGCAAATGGAAATACAGGTGGCATATTCATGCCTGGCATGCCTGGATAATTTGGCACCTGAGCAGCATTATTAGGCGTAATATTATTTGGTACGAAACCTTGTGTTTGCTGCGTCTTAGCCGGTGGAAGAACAGCTGAAGCAGGAACGCCAGGAGGAGGAACCGGCAAAGAAGAGTACGCGTTTTGTGGCACTTGTGGCATCTGCGGCGTTTGCTGCACCTGTGGAACGCCAAACAACCCGCCAAAGTGAATATCACTAATATCGTCTATGCCTAGGTCTTCTAAGCCTTGCATGATTGCATCGTTCATGTCTTCAAGCTCGTCTCTAGAAATGCCAATTTCTTCAAGCTTGTCCATGGTTAGATTTTGCAAATCTTCAATATAGCGTTGTTTTTCCAAGCCAGAAAGATACGGCTCTATTCGCTCAAAAAGATATTCTGCAAGAGATTGCTGCTTTGTGCTAACAGTAAGAGTCCATGCGTATTTCATGCCATTTATGGCCTGTTCACAAGGCTCTGGTGATTCTTTAAGCGACATATCAAAAGCTGCTAAAAATAAATGTATAGCAAGCGTTGGATTGCCAGCTTCCTGCGCAGCAATTGCCTGGTTTAAATATACGGTAGAAGTTTTTTCGGAGTCTTCGTTATTTGCAAAGTTGTCATTTATGTTTTCCATATGTGCCATCCTAACCTCGCATGCTAAATGATACTGCACGTTTTACTCTTGAGGTATATCCCAATCCAAAATAGGCCAATTACGTTTTGCTGCCTCTCGCTTTAGCGCAGGCCCCGGGCTTACCGCAAACGGGTTTTTCGCCATTTCAAGCAAGGGAATATCAGAATAGTGATCTGCATAAGCATATTCTACTTCCCAGTTTCCTTCGCCATATTTATTGTTGCAATAAGCATTTATAGCGCGAACCTTTTCTTCTCCTTCAATAGGAGCACCATCAATTTCGCACAAATATCTGCCTTGTGCATCTGTTTTCATGCGAACCGCTATAACATGGTCAAAGCCGTGGCGCTCTTGCGCGCACAAAACAACTGGCTCAAAGCTTGCAGAAACAACTATAACTTCTGCCCCAAGCTTTTTGTGCTCCTGGATTTTTTTGTCTGCCTCTGGCCTGAAAAGTTGTTCTATATTTTCTTCGTAAAACGCGCGCAAAAATGCATCTGCTTCTTCTTTTGGCTTGCCTTCAAAAGCCGTAAACACCATACCTCGCACCCATGCTTCATCCTGCGGAAGGTGAAAATAATAGCGAATGCCCCAAAGCGCAATCCTTGCAGAAACGATTGGCTTAAGCATATGCTTTTTCATGAGGTACTTTACAAGAATTACTGGGCATTTTCCAGAAATGCTTGTACCGTCAAAGTCAAACACAACAACACGTGCCGGTGCTGCTTGTTCCTGCAAATGCTCTACATTTGTATCTAAAACGTTGTTTTGCATGTAAACGTTACCTTAAAATCTAACAGACTAAAATTAATCTGCGCAATCTGCAAATTGCGAGTTATACAACTGCGCGTAGAACCCACCAAGTGCAAGCAGCTCTTCGTGGTTTCCTTGTTCAACAATGTCGCCTTCATTTATCACCAAAATAATATCTGCGTGTTTAATGGTTGAAAGCCTATGTGCAATTATAAAGCAGGTTCTATCTTTCATTAAGTTATCCATTGCTTGTTGGATTTTCTTTTCCGTGCGCGTATCAACAGAACTTGTTGCTTCATCCAAAATAAGCACGTCTCTGTTTGCAAGTATTGCTCGCGCAATTGTAAGTAACTGCCGCTGGCCTTGGCTAATATTACTTGCGTCTTCGTTGATCACAAAATCATATCCACCAGGAAGAGTACGTATGAAGTGGTCTGCACAGCCTGCACGCGCCGCTGCTTCAACTTCTTCGTCACTTGCATCTTCCCTGCCATAACGAATATTTTCGCGAATTGTCCCACTAAATAGCCAGGTGTCTTGCAAAACCATGCCAAAATGTGTTCGCACTTCTTCTCTTGAGAAGCTACGCAGGTCTTTGCCGCCAAGACGAATAGCGCCACTGTTTACATCGTAAAAACGCATCAACAATTTCACAAGCGTTGTTTTGCCAGCCCCAGTAGGCCCAACTATTGCAACTTGTTGGCCACCTTTGATTTTAGCGCTAAAGTCTTTGATGATTAGTTTATCTGGAGTGTATCCAAATTGTACGTGGTCAAACTCTATAGCATCTGGCTCTTCTTCTGTTTGTTCTGCTGCTTCTGGATTTTCTTCTTCGTCTTCTTCCAAAAACTCAAAAATGCGCTCTGCGGCGGCAGCCATTTGCTGAATAACGTTACTAACTTGTGCAAGTTGCGCAAGCGGTTGCGTGAAGTTTTTAACGTATTGGATAAACGCCTGAATGTCTCCAACCGTAATAATTCCGCGCGTTGCAAATACAGAGCCCAAAATAGGAACGGCAACGTATCCAAGATTGCCCACAAAATCCATTGCCGGCTTCATGAAACTTGTAACGTATTGGGCTTTCCAACCAGCCTCGTAAAGACGCTCGTTTGCCTGGTTGAACTGCGCCTTTGTTTCTTCTTGCTTGTTGAAAGCCTTTACAACCGCGTGTCCTGAAAATGTTTCTTCAACTATTGCGTTGACCTCACCCAAGAGTGCTTGCTGCGCAAAGAAGTGCTTTTGCGAATGCTTTACGATGATTGCAACAAACACCAAAGAAAGTGGCACAATGCACACAACAACAAGAGTAAGAATTGGGTTAATAGTAAGCATTACAACTATTACGCCAACAATTGTTACAACAGAAGTTATAAGCTGCGTTAAGCCTTGACTTAAGTTTTGACCAAATGTATCTACATCGTTTGTAATACGAGAAAGCGTGTCACCAGTTGAATTGGTTTCAAAAAAGCCAAGTGGCATGCGGTTTATTTTTTCAACTATAGCTTGTCGCAAGTCGTAACTTAGGCGCTGCGAAACGCCTGCCATAAGCCATGATTGAACAAAACTTGATGCGGCAGATAGCAAATAAATTGCTAGAGTTGCAATCAAAATGTTTGCAATGAGCGTAAAATCAATTGCGCCTGTTCCATTTATTTTTGCCACAAGCCCATTGAAAAGTTCTGTTGTAGCCTGCGATAAAACCTTTGGACCAATGGTGTTAAAAACTGTAGAGCCTATTGCAAACACAAAAACAAACAATAGCGCAAACTTGTATTTACCAATGAAGGCAAGCGACTTTATTAACGTTCCCTTTAAGTCTTTAGGCTTTTCACCTGGCATCATTGGGCCGTGCGGGCCGTGTGGGCCACGTGGTCTTTGAGGTCTTTGCTGGCTGCCTCTTGG
>CAZRFO010000131.1:0-4609 GCA_964599515.1 uncultured Eggerthellaceae bacterium
GAACTCGCAAAGCATCTTTCACAACTGATAATTCATAAAACTCGGCAACATATGGTGCAGCAAACCAGATAGCAACATAAAGCAATAGAGCTATCCCAAAAGTAAGCCAAAAAACAGAAGAAAGAGATTCTTCATCCATTTCCTTAGCTTGAATAAGTGATGTTGCAAATCCAGTTTGCACAAAAACGTTAGCTATGTTAACAAAAACAACCATAATCGCCAAAGCGCCATACTCGGTTGGAGAGAGCAATCTTGCCAATACAATTTGAACAACCAGGCTAATCACTTGGCTGCCACCTTTTTCAAAAAGTTTCCAAAAAATAGAACTAATTGTTGCCGATTTTAAACTTGACATGCAAATTAACCCAAACTTACTTATTACTGCCGCAAGAGTACAATCACTGGTAAATGAAATACTCTATCTAATAAAAAAAGCTAATTACTTAATTTCTTTCTATCCACAAGACGTGCCATAGCAGGCATATATACACGAATCAAATAGCCTAAATAAGATTTCTTGCTCAAACTTTTTGCATATCTTGCATACTTTTTAGCATGCAAGGCTTTGTAATCCTGAGTAATCATATACAAAGAATATTCATACCTCACCTGCACTGATTCAATAATTTCATGGTAGCGACCATTTGTGTAGTTATCAAATTCTTGATTTAATAGAATATAGCCCCTCTGCGCACTTGCAGCCTTACTACTGTCTGCTTCTCGTCGACCCATCGCTGACTGTGGGTTATTTACGCGATATGCCACCATATCTGAATCAAAATAATGTGCATAACCAAATTCCGTCATGATGATTTGCCAATAACGATCACCCATAAAGGTACCCTTTTTAAAAATTGGTCTTTGTTGCCAATCTTTTTTTCTAAAAACAAAAGAAGCAGTTGGAATAAACGCAAGCTGCAACATATCAGAAGTGGAAAGGTTACACTTATTGCACAAAATACTTTCGTCTAGTTCATTGATAGGAAGCATACTACCCTCAATAAACTTCCCAGATTGCGCGTCAAGATATTTAGCATTAGAGAAGCAAAAGGTGCAGTCTTGATGTTCTTCAAGATACCTTATCTGGGCCTCCAGTTTCTTGCTATCAATCCAGAAATCGTCGCCTTCGCAAATCGCAATATACTTTCCCGAAGCAGCTTCCATTAGAGACCCACTAGCAGCCTTTCCTTGGGACCACTGGTTAGTTTCATAATAAACAGGCTTAATAATTTCAGGGTAAGCGAGTTCGAACTTGCGAATTATATCAGCAGTACCATCAGTTGACGCATCGTCGGAAACTAACACTTCAAAGTCAAAAGAACACTCTTGAGACACAAAACTCGAGAGTGCGTCGCTAATATATTTTTCATGGTTATATGCTGCACAAATGATGCTCACAAGCACATCGTTGTCATTATTTATAGATATGTCCTCTTCCAAACTTCTCGCCATCTTTGTTACCTTTTTCATTAATGTTTCGTTTTTAGCAGCCTGGCCATTATCGTAATGACAGCAGGTCAGATTATTACGTCCAAACTTGAACATAGTTCCGCAAATTAGTAAACACCATTTCACTAAAGCTTAAAAAGCATAACATATAATTCACAGCTCATAATTATCCGCACTCGATAACGTTATCAAACGCAGATAGGTTTTATCTCCGACTTACTGAATTCATATCACATTTGAATGACTAACACTTAGTTAAAATCTTATTAGCTCCAACAACAATTGATCCTTCAGGAATATCCTTAGTTACTACCGCGTTAGCTCCAATAACCACATCGTTACCAATTATTACCGGACCAATAATTTTAGCACCTGCGCCAATATAGACCCTATCGCCAATAAATGCGCTCTTGTACTCATCTTTAAATTCGTTTACGCCAACAGTCACTTGCTGGTAAATACGACAATTGCTACCGATTTGCGCATACGAAGAAATGATGATGCCGTTTAAATGCGGAAAATTGATACCCCCCCCCGTTAATGCAGCTGCAGGCAATTCGCAGCATGTTCCTATCAAGAATATTTTCTTGAATGCTGCACATACACGTTTCAAAACATGGAAATTAAGCTTTTGCTCCAAACGAAGAAAGAACATAACCCACCAAAGCCGTTTTGTGGGTCGTAGAACGTTCACGTCAATATCTTTCTCAAACTCCTTAGATAACATTTACTTGACCTCACTATTTAAACTTCACTAACAAGATTCATGCCGCGTTTCCACTCGATCTCCCTATCAACTTTCACTGTTCAAAACGTCGAATCGCAAGTTGGTGAACAGGAGACATACGATACAACTGAGGCAGCAAAACAGCATGTGTTCGAATGGATCAAGCTCTAATACAACACGAGCATGAGCGCCTGCAACCCGTACTGCCAGAACATGTTCTTGTAGAAGCTCCCATGCCCCATCAAACACCCATCTCCCTATGGAGAGCGATTGCATCCTCAAAACATGCCATAAGCCCCTCGTAATACGCATCCTCAGAGGCTAGCGCACGCGTTGCGACGCACCTTTCGGCAACAATCTCGTTGTACTCGTCCTTGCTAAGATTCCAGCTCCAAACCAATCTCTCAACGAGCGAGTATTTCTCGAGGGGATCGAACAGAAGCTCGTCACGACCAAGCATTTCTGGCAGACCACCTCTATTCGAGCCAATGACAAGTGTATTATTTGCCATTGCTTCGAGCGCTGTGTTTGGATAATTATCCAACCACAGCGAAGGTACAACCACAGCGAAGGTACGAGTATAAACACGTTTTAATTCTTCCAAATTAAGAAGGCCTAGATACTCAAACCACGGTCGATCTTTAAAACGATTAAGCACATCATTAAACTTCGGCTCCACAGAACCTGCTAACATAAGATGCGCATTCGGAACTTTCTGCGCGAAAATATCGAACGCTTCTAAAAGAACACCTGTTCCCTTCTCTTCGGCAAGACGGCCATAATACAAAAAACTGCCATTATGAATTGCTACATCCTTAAATATACGCTCAGGCGCCAAAAGGTCCCGCAGTTGTTCTACGTCCAAGCCATTCTCGCCGCACTTCTCAGCCATCCGAGCACTGCACGATACCATCTTATCCACCGCCCGGGCCCGAAATCCATTGATGGCTTCAAGCTTGCAATGTTGCAAAGCACAGACAGCATGCGGCTGACATGAGATATCTCCATGGTATCGCCAGCCCCCGCATTCTCTCCAGCTGCCATCGCAACAAACGTCTCTTGGACAAATCACACTATAATCACGTAAAGTTTGAAGTACGGGCCAAGGTTTAACTGCAGCATAAACATCCCTAGGTCGTGAAAAAACATTATTTAAATGAATAACATCAGGATGAATCTCAACAATAGCAGCAGCTAACCGCTTACCAAATTCTCTTTCACCAAGCAATTGATACAACCACTTACGAAGCCCCGAACACTGAGTAAAAGACACATTTACGTGTTCTTCAAAAAGAGACTCTCCTTCGTATGTTGGGTCATAGGTAACTAAATGCACCTCATGCCCTTTACGTCGCAGCAAATCGACTTCAGCAGACACCTGACTTTCGGTTCCACCACCAAAAACGTTTTCATTAGCAATAAGGATTTTCATGGGTGCAACCTTTTCGAACGAGCAAACGACTGAAGACGACATCCAAGATAAAGTAGACCCAAAGGCAGTAATAATGTCCACATGCGAAATATCACAGGCTGAAGTGCTCCGCGCATTAAATAGAAAGAAAACGCCACCAAAACAAAGAAGACTATAGTACGGAAACTGGAGAATGTATTTTTAGACTTTGACCAGAATGAATAATCGAGCAACCCAAATATTAAAGCAAATAAAATCGCATAAACAATGACACCAATGACACCAAAGTCAACATACGCTTCTGCCTGCAGCGGCGCTGAAAGGTTAGTGTATGAAGCACCCTGCGTACCAGAAACCAACTCACCCGTTGCTACATTAACCTTTGCAGCCATACTGGGAAGTCCATAAAACAATGAGCTCATCAGTTGAGCACCCATACTTAAACCAAAACTATCAACATATTGTAAAGAGCGTACAATCATACTATAAGCATCAAAATCGATGCTTCGGTAACTTCCAGCAAAATTATCAAATAGATAGCCAAACGTCACTTGGTCAATTGTCATGGTTTTAAAAGCGTTCATCATCGGGAAAACGATAATAACTGCAACTAAGATAACAACATCAAAGGATCTATTTCTTAAAGCATTTTTAGGAAGTAAAGCAAGCAGAATAGGTAGATATGCAGCCGACACAGAATATCTAGAACTATAGATAGGGTTCACACAAAAAAGCGTAATAATAAATAAAACTAATGCTGGAACAAACCACATATGCTTTTCTTTCGCAAGTAAAAGACAATGGCAACAGCCAAGCGCTGGTACAGCAGGTAGCGCATAAGACATAATCCAATCTGCCCAACTAGTGGCTAGTGTTCCATAACTGACTCGTTGCGATGCCATTTCAGTGAAGCCATATCTATTTACTAAGTATATAAAGATTAATAACGAAAATATGACAAGTGCCACACCGAAAAACATACTAGAGGGTAGTTCAGTAAAACGCGCGTAACTTTTTTGTGT
>CAZRFO010000132.1:0-4535 GCA_964599515.1 uncultured Eggerthellaceae bacterium
CTTATGCAAGTAAGCCGCGCAAACAGCGCGATGTCCACTAATCAGTACAACCGGTGCCCTCATTACCCGGCATCTTCGTCATTACAAGCACTCCGTCACAGCCTTCACGCCAAGCGCACTTGCCGCCGCAACTCTATTCGTAAGAAATATGCTTGTGAATGTCTTGCAAAGACCTTACGGCAGATTCGCCCTTCTTGTTGATGTCGATGATGCCAAGCGCAGCAGCCTTGCCAGCAGCCATAGTTGTGAAGTAAGGAATGTGCATCTTGATTGCAGTCTTGCGAATGAGTGCGCCGTCATCATTAGACTTAGTATTTGCAGAAGGCGTGTTCACAACAAGGTCAACTTGCTCGTTAAGAATCATGTCTATTAGGTTCGGACGACCTTCACTTGCCTTTAATGTAAGCGTTGCAGGAATTCCAGCCTCTAGCAACATGTCACGTGTGCCCTTTGTAGCAACAATTTCAAAACCTGCTGCTTGGAATGCTTCGCCAACTTCTACAAGGTCGCGTTTATCCAGGTCAGACACAGAAATCAAAACGCTGCCTTTTCTTGGAAGCGGCGTTTGTGTTGCCTCTTGTGCTTTAAAGAACGCTTCGCCAAAAGTATCTGCAAGGCCTAAAACTTCTCCGGTTGAGCGCATTTCAGGACCTAAAACTGGGTCAACCTCTGGGAACATATTGAATGGGAACACAGCCTCTTTTACGCCGTAGTGCGTGTATGTTGCTTCTTTCAGCTTGCCAACAGGGCTTGGGTTTCCGGTGAATTCGCCTGTCATAACATCTGTTGCAAGTTGAACCATCTGAATTCCGCAAACTTTAGATACCAACGGAACCGTGCGGCTTGCGCGGGGGTTTGCCTCTAAAACATACACGATGCCATTTTCAATTGCGTATTGGATGTTCATCAAGCCGCGAACATGCATGCTTTCTGCAATTTTGCGCGTGTAATCTTTGATGGTTGCAAGCTGCTCTTCTGTAATGTTAAGTGAAGGCAAGATGCACGCGGAGTCTCCTGAGTGAATACCAGCAAGCTCAATGTGTTCCATAACAGCAGGAACAAAAGCATGCGTTCCGTCACAAATTGCATCTGCTTCGCATTCAAGCGCGTGGTTGAGGAAGCGGTCAATAAGTATTGGCCTATCTGGGGTAACGCCAATTGCCGCCGCCATGTAAGAGCGAAGATTTTCGTCGTCGTATACAACTTCCATACCGCGCCCGCCCAAAACGTAGCTTGGGCGCACCATAACAGGAAATCCAATCTTGTGCGCAATATCTAGTGCCTCTTCAACCGTTACAGCAAAGCCGCATTCCGCCATTGGAATACCTAGACTATCCATAACTTCACGGAAACGGTCGCGGTCTTCTGCAAGGTCGATGATTTCTGGGCTGGTGCCCAAAATTTTCACGCCTGCGCGCTCAAGCTGGCTTGCCAAATTCAAAGGCGTCTGACCGCCAAACTGGGCAATCACACCAAGTGGTTTCTCTTTTTCGTAAATGCTTAGGACGTCTTCTGCCGTTAGCGGCTCAAAATAAAGCTTGTCTGAAGTGTCATAGTCTGTAGAAACAGTTTCTGGATTGCAGTTCACAATGATGGTTTCAAAGCCAAGCTTCTTCAAGGCAAGTGCCGCATGCACACAGCAATAGTCAAATTCAATGCCCTGGCCAATACGGTTAGGACCGCCACCCAAAATCATAATCTTGTTGTTTGTTGTAGCAGTGCTTTCGTCTGGCGCATTGTAAGTGCTGTAGTAATAAGCGCTATCTGGTGTGCTATAAACATGAACGCCTTCCCAAGCCTCTGTAATTCCAAGGCCTAAGCGATAAGCGCGAACATCGTCTTCGTTTTTGTGCGTGAGCTGTGCCAAATAACGGTCAGAGAAGCCATCCATTTTTGCTTGCTTGAACTGCTCTTCTGGCAACATTGAGGCTGGGTCTTTAGCAGAAGTGGCAAGAATTTCTTCTTCCTCTTCCACCAATTCTTTCATCTGCTCAATAAAGTAAGTCTTGATTTTGGTGAGCTCATGCAACTCTTCAACACTTGCACCCTTGCGAAGCGCCTCATACATAATGAACTGGCGCTCGGACGTTGGTTGGTTAAGCATTGCAAGCAATTCTTCTTTGCTCTTTGAGTTGAAATCTTTTGCAAAGCCTAAACCGTAACGCCCGTTTTCCAAAGAGCGAATTGCCTTTTGGAAAGCCTCTTTGTAGGTTTTGCCAATACTCATAACTTCGCCAACAGCGCGCATTTGCGTACCAAGTTTGTCTTCTACGCCCTTGAATTTTTCAAATGCCCAGCGCGCAAACTTCAAAACAATGTATTCGCCATTTGGAACATATTTGTCAAGGCTGCCAAACTTGCCATCTGGGATTTCATCCAAAGTAAGGCCAGAAGCCAACATTGCAGAAACTAGCGCAATTGGGAACCCAGTTGCTTTTGAAGCAAGCGCAGAAGAACGGCTAGTGCGAGGGTTAATCTCAATAATAATGTCACGGTCATTCACAGGGTCGTGCGCCCACTGAACATTGCATCCGCCAATAACTTGCACGCGGTCTACAATGCGATAAGACTTTTCCTGCAGTCGGTCAATTGTTTCTTGCGCAATGGTTTGCATAGGAGCCGCGCAGAATGAATCGCCCGTGTGTACGCCCATTGGGTCTATGTTTTCAATCGTGCATACAGTAATCATCTGGCCTTTTGCGTCGCGAACAACTTCAAATTCAAGTTCTTCCCAGCCAAGAACGCTTTCTTCAACTAAAACTTCATGCACAGGGGAAGCTGCTAAGCCGCGAGCAACAACAGTTTTTAGTTCTTCAACGTTGTAAACCAAGCCGCCTCCTGTACCACCCATGGTATATGCTGGGCGCAACACGCAAGGGTATCCAAGACGGCTTGCAATTTCAACGGCTTCTTCAACTGTATGAGAAACCTCGGAGCGCGCCATGTCAATGCCCAGTTCAGACATTGTATCTTTAAACGCCTGGCGGTCTTCGCCGCGTTCAATTGCATCCACCTGAACGCCTATAACTTCAACATTGTATTTTTCAAGAACGCCGGCTTCGTTAAGTGCAGAACAAAGGTTCAAGCCGCTTTGCCCGCCCAAGTTTGGAAGCAACGCATCCGGGCGCTCCGCTTCAATAATCTGCGTTAAGCGTTTTACGTTTAGCGGCTCAATATATGTGACATCTGCAATGCCAGGGTCTGTCATAATTGTTGCAGGATTGCTGTTCACAAGCACAATTTCATAGCCCAAAGCGCGAAGAGCCTTGCATGCCTGCGTACCGGAATAGTCAAATTCGCACGCTTGACCAATAATGATAGGACCAGAACCAATGATAAGAACTTTGTTGATGTCCGCGCGTTTTGGCATGTTGGAACCTCCTGATGTTGTCTTTTCCATAAGAAGCAATTCACGGCAAATGCTAGCTGCAAATTTTGCTGGCACGCAAGCGCAACTGCTAGGCACTGTCCGGCACGCATCGTTGCCAGGCGCAGGCAAACAAACGCAAGCTCGCTTACTACATGCAGTGTTGCACATGAAACATGTGCAACTTGCAAGTGCATTTACCTGTATTTAGTTAAATCTTCCACATTATACGGAAAAGACCGGCGAAGGTACCAGCGAGTACGCGAAACGACTTAAAAACCCATTCAAGCGAAAAGTTTTGGAAAGGCTGCATTGCAGGAGCTGCATCTATGCATGAAACTTGTCACAACTGATTACTAATGAAAATAGTCGCAGAAACAAACATAACAAGCACAATACACGCAATTCCTAAACTGATTTGCGGCAACGGCAATGGAAAAAGCTGCGTTTACAAAAAGCCATAAATATGGACTAAATCTTTTATAGGACGCATGCAAATACCCGATGCGCGCCAATTGTTGCTATTGCATACGCCATATTTGCTTTACCATGACACTTGAACAAGAAAAGGCGTACAATACCGCGCTAGAAAAACAAGGAATTGGGTTTGTCGTAGTCAACCCTACCGAAAGAGGTAACAGAAATGAAGAATTCAATTTGGAAAATATTGTGCATAGTTGTAGCCGTTATATTTATTGCTGCTGGCATATATGGAAAAGTAGCTGGCGCATGCCCAACAATGATTGAATGCACAAGCGGGCAAGTTCCAATGAAATGCCACTGGGCATACATTGCAACTGCCTATATTGGAATAGCTGGTGGCGTTCTTGCGTTGTGCGCCGCTTTTACCAAAACAACAGACGCACACCGCCTTGGAGCCATAGCAATTATTGTCGCAGCTATTGTTTTTATTTTGATACTTTCGCCTGTTGGAATTGGAGTTTGCTCACACGAAACAAGCACATGCGTTATTACGCGCACCATAGTTTATGTGCTTTGCGCCATTAACATCATTCTTGGCATTGTCATGGCAGTTAAAGCAAACCCAGACGAAGCAGATCTTCCAAAGATGAGACTTTAATTAGCTTGCGTAAGACTTCCATAAGCTGAGGTGGCATGGTATGTGAACGAACCCCGCACGCAGATTTTTCGTGGTATAAGCGAATGC
>CAZRFO010000133.1:0-4498 GCA_964599515.1 uncultured Eggerthellaceae bacterium
TGCTGAAAAGCCTAAGCGCACTCGCAAGCCGCGTGCTACGAAGGCGGCGCAGCCTGCAGAACCGGAGCAAGCTGAAACGCCAAAACGTACTCGCAAACCGCGCGCTAAAAAGCCAACAACTCCAGACGACGAACAGAACTAAGCAGCAACATAAATTCAAACTCTCTTTTATGCTATAGTTGCAACAGAGATAAGAGAGAGGTTTTTCAAACGACGCTGGCAGTCTTAATTTCAAGACTGTGTGCGTGCGTTTGGTCATAACTTATGGGTTTAATTGAAATTGCATTAATAGGCGTAGGGCTTTCTATGGATGCCTTTGCAGTTGCCATCTGCAAAGGTTTGGCCATGCCAAAACTAAATTACAAACAAGCCCTTGTAATTGCGCTTTTCTTTGGTGTTTTTCAGGCACTTATGCCAACAATTGGCTGGCTTTTAGGAACGCGCCTTGAAAGCTACATCACATCAATTGATCACTGGATTGCATTTATTTTGCTTGCTTTCATTGGCGGAAAGATGCTTTTTGATTGCTTCAAATCGGAAGATGAAGACGAAGCAGACAATGAAGATGGTCAAGGCTTTAAGCTTGATATCAAAGAACTATTTCTTCTAGCCATAGCTACAAGTATTGACGCTTTGGCTGTTGGTATTACGTTTGCATTCTTACACGTAGACTTAGTTATTTCTGTAAGCCTTATAGGCGTTATTACATTTTGCTTGTCATTCATTGGCGTTGCTGTTGGGCATTTCTTTGGCGCTAAGTACGAAAAGCCAGCTCAGATTGTTGGCGGCGTTGTCTTGATAATCATAGGCGTTAAGATTTTGCTAGAACATCTAGGAATTTTGCTCTAGATTTCTTCTATTGCAGCGCTCGGCTGCGCCATACGCGGTTGCACTATATGCGTTGGTTTATGGTGCAACTTGCGCTTCTTTTGCTGCGACCAGCCGCTCCACGCGCTCTGATTTTTGCCGCGCCTTGCAACCAAAACATTCCGCTTTATTTTCATTGGATGCGCACAGACGGGCAGATGTCTATCATTGGACATACGTCACACTTTGGTCTATTTGCTATGCAGATTTCGCGTCCAAACAATACAAGGCGTCTGTTAATGTGAATCCATTGATCACGAGTGAATACTTCGCAAAGGTCTTTTTCTGCATGCGCCGGGTCTTTGGCGCTAGATAAGCCCAAAAGTTTTGCACAGCGGAAAACGTGAGTGTCTACTGCAATGCCGTCTGCAATTCCAAACGCTTCAGCCATAACAACGTTTGCCGTTTTTCTGCCTACACCAGGGAGCGTTATTAACTCTTCAATGGTTTGTGGCACAATGCCGTCAAATTTATCAAGTAACATTTGCGCACACTTGATGCAGTTTGCAGCTTTTACGTGGTAAAAACCAATTGATCGAATGATATTTTCAACATCGCCTACATTTGCAGCAGCCAAGCTTTCAATGCTTGGGTATTTTTCCCAAAGTTTTGGCGTTACCTCATTTACTCGCGCATCTGTAGTTTGCGCAGATAGAAGCGTTGCAATTGTGAGTTTAAAAGGGTCGCCATCAAAAATGAGCGGGCAAGGGCGCGCACCATACACAGTTTCTAGGCGCGTAAACACCTCTTGTGCGCGGCGTTTTTTTGCAAGTTTAGTTTCTTTTTTCACAACAGACTCCTTTTACACAATGGATGCCATTTTAGCAAAGGGCGTGCGATATAATACCCGCGCTTGCCGCAAAAGTTTTGCGGCTATATGTGTTTGTAAACTTAAAACTTTAGGGCTTTGTATGCTTATAGATGCGCTTTCGTTTCAACTGGAAAAATCTGGGGCTTTGGAACTTTATTGGGAAAAGCTAGACGCGGGACAAGACGCTTCTCTTGGTATTGCTTCTTCAGCGCGCCCGTTTATGGTTGCGGCTCAGTTTGTGCGTAAGCCGCAAACTACTCTTGTTGTTGTTGCAGGCGAAGACGCAGCCAGGAATTTTGCGCGCGAACTTACTTCATACCTTGGCGCAAATCGCGTCATGCATTTTCCTGCTCGTACAGACATTGTTCCAGGAAAAAAGCCCAGGAACGCTAGTGTTTGTGCACAACGTGCAGCATGCGCGTATTCGCTTAAATCTGGCGCTGCATGTATAGTTGTTGCAAGTGCCGCAGCGCTAACTAGGAAACTGCCGCCGGCAACGTCACATGCTTTTGACCCTCTTGTTTTTGAGCAAGGCATGGATGTAAGCGAAGACTCCCAAGCAAACATTTCTTCTTTTGAAGATGTAGTAAGTGCATTGGTAGAGCGCGGCTACGAAAATACAGGAGAACTTGAATCGCAAGGTACATTTGCTGTTAATGGTGGCACAATAGATGTGTTCCCAGGCAATTTAAAGTACCCAGTGCGCATAGATTTCTTTGGTGATGAAATAGATGAAATAAGAAGAATTGTTCCCTCAACTGGACAAACTGTACAAAGCCTTGAGCGAGTTGAAATTTTCCCAGTCATAGAACACGCCGCAAATCACGGAAACATTCGAAAAGCAAAACAAAAGCTAAGTGCGCAAAGCAATACGAATTCGCTATATAGAAATTTGCTAGAGGGAATGGAAGGCGGTTTGTGCTTTGAAGGCGCAGATGCGCTACTTCCATTTTTGTATGATGATCTTGATACACTTGGTGCTTATTTGCCAAGTGACGCTTTAAGTGTGCTAATTGAGCCTAAGTCGCTTTTTGACGATGCAGCGCATGCATCTGATGAAGAAAATGTCCAACTTGGCGGTAGCGGCATTGCCGTAAAAGATTTGTACGCTGGCCCGGCAGAAGTGAATTTTGGTTCAACTCAGAGGGCGCACATGATGTCGCTCATGGGCATTGGCAAAAATGTTGATGTTGAAATGCCTGTTAAACGTGCAGATGTTGCCGGTGCAGAAACAAAGCTTTTTGGAAAGCTGCGCAGCTTAATTAGTGGCGGTTACATGGTTGTATTTTCTGCACAAAACGCGCAAGTGCGCCATGATATGATGCTTTTGATGGTGGACAATTCTCTTCCAATACAGGAGATGCTTGATGCGCGCGAAAACTCCACGGCAGAAGCAGAAAAGCGCCGCCTTCGTGCCGGTGTTGTAAACATTGTAGATGTAGACATTCCAATTGGCATGATTTTTCCCAAAGCAAAGCTTGCGCTTATTTCTGTGGCAGATACAACTGGTTCAAAAAGCATAGTTGGCGCGCGTCGCAATATTGACATTACAGAAATCAGCTTCCCGTACAAGCCGGGCGACTACGTTGTGCATGCGGTTCATGGCGTGGCATACTTTAAGAGTTTGGTGCGTCAAGAGCTTGATGGTGTTGAGCGCGATTATTTGCTGCTTGAATATGCGGAAGGCGACAGGCTTTTTGTGCCTGTTGAACAATTTGACCGTGTTACGCGCTATGTTGGACCAGAAGGCAGCAAGCCGCGTCTTACTCGTCTTCATACAAGCGACTGGTCGCGCGCGCTTAGAAAAGCAAGCAAGGCAACAAAGAAACTTGCCTTTGACCTGGTGGATGTTTATTCGCGCCGCGCGGCTGTTCAGGGCTTTCGCTTTAGCGCAGATACTCCTTGGCAACAAGAAATGGAAGATGCTTTCCCATATCAAGAAACACCAGACCAGCTTGCTGCAATTAACGATGTGAAAAACGACATGATGTCGTCGCGCCCAATGGACAGGCTTATTTGTGGCGACGTTGGCTTTGGTAAAACAGAGGTTGCTCTGCGTGCAGCATTTAAAGCCACACAAGACAACAAGCAAGTTATGGTTTTGTGCCCAACAACAATTTTGGCGCAGCAGCACTATACAAACTTTTCAGAACGCTTTGAGCCATTTGGCGTACACGTTGAAGTTCTTTCGCGTTTTCGCACTCCTGCGCAACAACGCGAAGCGCTTGCAGGTTTTGCCCAAGGCAGTGTGCAAGTTCTTGTTGGCACGCACAGACTTTTGTCTCGCGACGTTAACCCGCACGACTTAGGTCTTGTGATAATAGACGAAGAGCAGCGTTTTGGCGTAGGGCACAAAGAGCAATTCAAAAACTTACGCGAAAGCGTTGATGTTCTTACGCTTTCTGCAACACCAATTCCAAGAACTATGCAAATGTCCATGTCTGGTGTGCGTGATATGAGTTTGATTTTGACGCCACCAGATGATAGGCGCGCTGTAAAAGTGCATGTTGGCGCGTGGGATCCAGATGTTGTTTCTGCTGCAATTCGCTATGAGCTTGCGCGTGGCGGGCAAGTTTATTATGTGTCTAACCGCGTGCGAACAATAGAAGATGCTGTGGAACGTGTGGCTTTTGCTGCGGGTGAGGCAAGAATAGGTGTGGCTCACGGCAAAATGAGCAAAGACGCACTTGAAAAAGTGATGGAAGACTTTGCCGCGGGTGAATTAGATGTTTTGGTTGCCACAACTATCATTGAAAGCGGCATTGATAACCCTCACACAAACACACTCATAATTGAGGATTCCCAGCGCCTTGGTTTAGC
>CAZRFO010000134.1:0-4471 GCA_964599515.1 uncultured Eggerthellaceae bacterium
ACGATTGTTTCCATGCCGCTGTAATAGCTGTCTACCACAGGGCAAAATATAGGTGAGGTTTGTAAACCGCAAACTTTTACCATTTCCGGTAAGTGCTTATGTGTTTGCGGAAGTCCGTACATTCTTGGTGCTTGCAATGTCTTATCTTGCGGAAGCGTCCCTCCTTCTAATTCTTTAGAAGAAAGACCTTCCTCGTATTGCGCAATCATCTTTTTGCCGCCGCCAGAATATCCAGTAAGTGAAGTGCAGCTAAGTTGCACATCTGGCTCAAGCAGACCCGCTTGAACAAGCGGCGCAACTAGCGCAATAAATCCACTTGCATGGCAGCCTGGGTTTGCAATGCGCTTTGCATTTTTGATTTTCTCACGCATGCCGGCAAGTTCTGCAAAACCGTATGTCCAAGCATCATTTACGCGGTGTGCAGTTGAAGTGTCTATGATAACCGTGTCTGGGTTTTCAACTAGCTGAACAGCCTCTATAGCTGCTGCATCTGGCAAGCATAAAAATGCGATGTCTGCGGAATTTAGCGCGTCTTTGCGCGCAGAAACATCTTTGCGTAATGCATCTTCTAAGTGAATGAGTTCAATATCTGTGCGGTTGCTTAGGCGCTCGCGAATGCGCAGCCCCGTAGTTCCAGCTTCGCCATCTATGAAAACTTTTGTTAACGCCATAACTCACCTACTTATCGTCATTATCGCCAAACCGGCATTGCATGCGCCGGTATAGTACTAGTCAAACCTGCGCTGCTTTTGCCAGTACAGTATTCACCAACACTGCACACGCAAAAACAGCGTTTACGTATTTTTGCATAAAATGGCACTTTTATTCAGTTTTTTTGAATATTTTTTACGATATGCGCAGTTTCTACGTAAACGGCTCTAGTAAAGTAACAAACAATTCAATCCACCCATTCGCTAAAACAAATATTGTTTTAAAACAGCGACATCAAAAATGCCAAATGGGCGTGATAAACTACGGAATTTGAAAATGTATCACACGTGGCGCGACATTGCACACGTGGCGCGGCGTTGCATGATGCGGCGTGGCGTTGCACGATGCGGCTAATGCAAGCGCAGCGTGGTGTTGCATGATGCGGCATTGCACACGTGGCGCGACATTGCACAATAGCAAAAGCGCCAACAGCAACAAAAATGTAAACAACAAAAGCGTTAGCTACAAAATTATTTCGGAGGATTTCATGGGCGGATTTTTTGGTATTACAAGCAAGCAAGAATGTCTGGTAGATGTCTACTTTGGAGTTGACTATCATTCTCATCTTGGAACATACACTGGCGGCTTGGCTGCATGGAGCAAAGAAAACGGCATGCAGCGCAGAATTCATCACATCACTAACGCACCTTTCCGCACAAAATTTGGCGACGTTTTCAACGAAATGAGCGGCACTTCTGCAATTGGTGCCATTAGCGACACTTTCCCGCAGCCTTTGCTTATGCGCAGCAGCCTTGGCACATTCGCCATAACAACAGTTGGCATCATCAAAAACGAAGACGAACTTATTGACATATGCATCAATCAAGGCAATTCTCACTTTGATGCTATGACAGGCGGAAAAATTAACGGAACAGAACTTGTAGCATCTCTCATTTCTATGAAGCCAAGCTTTGCGGAAGGCATCGCGTATGCTCAAAACATGATTGAGGGCACGTGCTGCATTCTCATTCTTAAAGACGACGGCACACTTATTGCCGCGCGCGACCGCCTTGGGCGCCTTCCTGTGCAAATTGGCAAAAGCGAATACGGCCACGCGGTTTCTTTTGAGGCGTTTGTGTTTGAGAAAATTGGCTACGATTATGAAAGCGAACTTGGTCCTGGCGAAGTTGTTGAAATCACGCCGGAAAGCGTAACACAGCTGATAGCCCCTGGAAACGAAATGCGAATTTGTGCTTTCTTGTGGAGCTACTATGGCTACCCCAACTCTACTTATGAAGGCTCAAATGTTGAGTTGATGCGCTACAAAAATGGCGCAATTATGGCCAAATATGACCGCGAAAACGGCATTGCGCAAGACATTGACTACGTTGGCGGCGTACCCGATTCTGGTACTCCACATGCCATTGGTTATGCAAACGAAAGCGGCATACCTTTTGGCAGGCCATTCATTAAGTACACGCCAACTTGGGCGCGCAGTTTCATGCCGCAAATTCAAACAGAGCGCGACAAAATTGCCCACATGAAGCAAGTTCCAATTGATGAACTAATTGACGGCAAAAAACTTTTGCTAGTAGATGACTCCATTGTGCGTGGCACTCAATTGCGCGAAACAGTACAGTTCCTCTACGACCACGGCGCCAAAGAAGTACACATGCGCAGCGCTTGCCCACCTTTGGTTTTTGGTTGCAAGTACTTGAATTTCAGCAGTTCAAAGAGCGATATGGAACTTATTGCGCGCCGTGTAATTGATGAGCTTGAAGGTGAAGAAGGCATCAACTACCTTGACGAATACAGCAAAAGCGGAACCGAGCGCAACAAAAAACTCTGCCAGGCAATTTGCGACAAGTTCAAGTTTGACTCTTTGGAGTTTCAATCGCTTGACGGCGTGATTGAAGCAATTGGAATTGAGCCTTGCAAACTTTGCACCTACTGCTGGAGCGGAAAAGAATAGCGCTGCTTTTTGCGCAACACCGCTTTGAAAACACGCGTTTTTACTGCTTTTGGCGTAACACCGCTTGCTTATGCGCGCGTCATCTTTATCGCTTTTGAGCCACTGGAAAACCACACATTTTTGCTGTTTTGATGTGCGGATATGTGTGCGTCTGCGCTTTATCGCTTTGTGACTACATTCCCAGCCGCTTTAAAGATACTGTTAGCTGGTACAACGCCGCGCACGTTACTCAACGGGTAAATATTTGTATTGCAGCAAACTACAGTGCCAGGGTTCAAAACGCTGTTGCAGCCAACTTCAACATGGTCGCCAAGCATCGCGCCAAACTTCTTGATTCCAGTTTCTATCTTTTCTTCGCCATCTTTAACTACAACAAGAGAATGGTCACTTTTCAAATTGCTGGTAATAACGCCTGCTCCAGTGTGTGAATAGTAGCCAAGAATAGAATCGCCAACGTAGTTAAAATGTGGGCACTGAACGTGATCCATCAAAATTGAGTTTTTTAGCTCTGTGGAATTTCCAACAACAGAATTCTTGCCAACAATTGCGCTTCCACGAATAAAAGCGCACTGACGAATTTCCGCTTCATGGTCAACTATCAATGGCGCGCCTAAATATGCTGATGGGAACACTTTTGCATCACGCGCAATCCAAACGTGTTCTGAAACTTCTTCAAATTCTTCTTTTGGAAGCGTTGGACCCAGCTCAAGGATGAAATTCTTAATGCCAGCAAGTGCTTCCCATGGGTATTCATATTGGCGAAGATAATCTGCAGCTATTGTATGTTCAAGGTCATACAAATCCGAAATTTTTACGTTCATAGATGAGCCTTTCTTTTATATCTAGTATGTGGCGAAAATCATGCACTGCGCGGCGATGGAAGGTAGCACTTTGTGTGCGGTGGCGAAGGGTATTCACTCACAGGCCTGTGCTTGAATTTTTGTGGTGCTTCGCTTATACCACAAAAATTCTGCGTGCGGGGTTCGCTCACACCCTCCGCCGCCACACAGGTTCACATCATCTCAAACGCCGCGCCCAAAACACACCTTAAACAGTCAAGCCTTCTGCGACCATAACTGCAATGATTGCATCAACTTGCTGCTCGCAAACATCCGTACTTGGTGCCTCTGCCATAACGCGGATAAGCGGCTCTGTGCCCGATTGACGCACCAAAATTCTGCCAATTCCTTCAAGTTCGCTTCCCGCCTTGTCAATTGCAGCCTGAACAGCACTGTTTGCAAGTGTAGTGGCTTTATCAACCACACGTACATTTTTGAGCACCTGCGGGTAAACTTGCATCGCAGAAGCAAGTTCTGCAATAGTTTTTCCGCTTGCAACAAGTGCTTCCATAACCATGAGTGATGTCATCATGCCATCGCCTGTTGTTGCGTATCTGCGGAAGATGATATGACCAGATTGTTCGCCACCAAGCATGTGACCATTTGTGGACATGTTTTCGTATACGTATTTGTCGCCTACGCTGGTTTTTTCGTATGCAATTCCTACAGCGTCGAGCGCTTTAAAGAAACCAAAGTTGCTCATGACAGTTGCAACAATTGTGTTGTTATCCAAAAGCCCTTGTTCTTTTAGGTGCATGCCGCACACATACATGATTTGGTCACCATTAATGGCATTGCCATTTGCGTCTACCGCAAGGCAACGGTCTGCGTCTCCGTCATAAGCAAAGCCCAGGTCAAGGCCGTTTTCTTTCACGTATGCGCAAAGCGCTTCCAAATGAGTTGACCCGCAACCTAAATTGATGTTTTGACCATTTGGCTCAGTGCTTATAGCATGAACTTCTGCGCCAAGCTTGGTGAAAATTTTTGGCGCTAGAGCATATGCGCTGCC
>CAZRFO010000135.1:0-4458 GCA_964599515.1 uncultured Eggerthellaceae bacterium
GCGGCAATAGGAGCAATGAATATGCATAGCAAGAACAATATGCCACATGTCAAAGCTGTAAGGCCAGTACGTCCGCCAGCTTCTACACCAGATGCAGATTCAACAAATGTGGTAACGGTTGAAGTACCAGTAAGACCACCAACACAAGTACCAATAGCGTCAGAAAGAAGGGCTTCTTTCATTTGAGGCATCTTGCCTTCTTCATCAACCATGCCTGCGCGAGAAGCAGTGCCAACAAGCGTGCCAATTGTGTCAAACATGTCAATCATGCAGAAGGTGATAATCAATGTAATAAGCGTAACCCAGCCAATTTGAGCAACAGCTTCAAAGTTAAACTTGAACAACGTTAAGTCAGCCATATCGCCAAAAGCAGGAAGCCAAGAAGCGTTTTGCAAATTGGCAAATGGGTTTTCACCTAATACAAGAGCATCTCCTGCCCAGTAAATTACAGAAGCAACCAACATACCAACAATAACGGATGCTTTGAAATTTTTCTTTGCCAAATAAATGATTACGAACAAACCAACGAACATGGTGATAACACACAAAACCATCTTTGGATAAGCATCGCCCATGTTAGCAGCAGCCTGGATAGCAGTAAGAGCTCCAAAGAAGTCCCCCATTACATAGAACTGATTAAAGCTTGAGTCTGCAATGTAAACATTAGAACCAAGACCAATATTAAGAAGCATCAAACCAATTGCAGGTGCAATACCGTAACGAACACCTTTTGGAATAGCATCAACTATAGCTTCACGAATATTGCACAAGGTTAAAATGAGGAACAAAATGCCTTCTGCAATGACAACAAGAAGCATAGCCTGAAAACCCGCAACATAGTCAACGCCAACTGCTGTCAAGCTAACAACAGTTGCAGCATAGAAAGAATTAAGACCCATGCCTGGCGCCAAGCAGAATGGCTTGTTTGCTATGAAAGCCATGCAAATCATTGCGATACCAGAAGCCAAACACGTTGCTAGAAATACAGCATTCCAAAGTTCTTGACCACCATTTGCACCATAGCCTGTAAGAATGTTTGGATTTAAGGCAATGATGTAAGCCATGGTCATAAACGTTGTAAGACCAGCAATAATTTCTGTACGAACAGAAGTGCCATTCTCCTTTAACTTAAATATCTTTTCCATAATTCCCTTTCCTTTTAAGGATTGAATTATTAGGACGGCACAATTATTCAAAACTGACTGGGTGCATGTTTGTAAGCAAATGTGCTAATCAGAAATCCAGCAAACTAGCTAACTAACAAGCAAACAAACTAACAAGCGCAGCCAAATTATGTCAAATAATGCCACCCCAATAATTCATGTTTACAAAACTTTGGTATCGTAACATTTGAAATATGTAACTATTGTGAGATTTTGGCAGTAGGAATATGAAGGCGTTGCATGGCATAAAGCATATCTTTTGGCAACGGTGCACATTTGGAAAATTTCATTTTTGTGATTGGATGCGCAAAAGCCACATTGTAAGAATGAAGCGCAGGTCTATCTATTAAAGTATTGCCGTCTATGGTGTCAAGACCGCCATAAAGAGTATCCCCAACAAGCGGGTTCCCAATTAAAGCCATGTGTATTCTAATTTGATGCGTTCTTCCGGTTTCAAGCTGTAATTCAACCAAACTTGCTTGTTTATCTGGCGATTCATCTAAGACTTTATAATGAGAACATGCAAATTTTCCGCCATCTTCAACGCTACAAGCAATCCAACGTTTTTCAACTAAGCCAATTGGGTGAACTATAGTGCCTTCTCTTTGCGCAGGGACACCATGACAAACCGCAAGGTATGTGCGCATAAATTCATTTGTATGGAAGCGCTTTTGTAAAACATCTTGCGCGTATCCGTTTTTTGCGAAAACTATAATGCCTGACGTTCCCCAATCAAGTCTATGAATTGGGTGCAAAAGACAATTCTGATTTGTTTGTTCAAAGTAGTAAATAAGAATGTTTCCAAGAGAATCTAATGGATGTTTTGGACCGGGGTGCGTGGGCATTCCAGCTGGCTTATTTATTAGTAGAAGGTCTTCATCTTCATAAAGTATATCTAGCGTACCTTCAACAGGAACCATTGTTTGCGCTTTTACTTCTTCTGGAGTGTCCCCAATGACAATGCTTAATTTTTGGCCAGCATGCACTTTGTGAATTGTATAAGCCTGCATGCCATCTAGCGTAATTCCATCTGGCAAAAATTTAGCGTGACGAATTGTTTTTCTACCCATTTGCAGCGCAGAGCGCAACACCGTTGCAACCTCTGCACCATCAAACACATCTTCAACTATGTATTCAAGTTTTCTCATGCGAACATTATAAAAATGCCAGCAAAAAGCTGGCAAATAAATAGATAAAGGAAGATTTTCCAAGGCTGGGGGTGGCGGGCGCTCAGTGTGCAGGCAGAGGGCATTCGGCGACACAGGGCTCGGTTTGGATAATGCTTCACTAAAGTCAAATCGTACAACCAGGAATGCATTGCTTGTTGACAAGTAAGTTGAACGCCCTTGTCCAGGAAAATTAACATGCAAGATATCAAAGCTGTACGTTTCGTTATAAGAAAACTTCGTCAAAAATGACAGAAAAGTAACAGCGTGGTACTTCGCTGGTAACACTTAGCACTCAGCACTTGCGAGTGCTAAAAATGCTGGTAATATGTGCATTGTAAATAAGAAAACGTGCAACACACCATCAACCACCTCCTGGTGGTTGCACAAACATTAAGGAGTGATTGTTATGTCTAGTATGCATCCAGTTATTCGTCGTTCAAGGAGCCCTTTTGATTTGTTTTTAACAGACCCATTTGATCCATTCTTTGGGCTTTCAACAAAGCAACCAGAACCAAAAGCGCTTGATTTCGTAATGAAGACCGATATCGTTGAAACAGAAAACAGCTACGAGCTTACTTGCGAACTTCCTGGCTTTGCTAAAGAAAACATCCAAGTTGAACTTAAAGATGGTTATCTTGGCATTAGCGCTCAGACCACAAAGAATGAAGAAGAAGGCAAGGAAGGCGACCGTTACCTGCGTAAAGAGCGTTTTGTTGGAACTTGCTCACGCCGCTTCTATGTTGGCGAAGATATCCAGATTGAAGATATTTCCGCAGGCTTTGAAAATGGCATCTTAAGCATTAGCGTTCCAAAGAAGCAAGAACAGCCAAAGCAGGAAACTGGTTACACAATTTCAATTAACTAATCGGTTTCCAAAAATTGATTCCATTTCCCTTTCTACTTTATGGCGTAAATCGCCAATAACCTCCTCTCTTGATTAAGACTTTCCAGTCTGGCAACCCCCGCTTCCCACGGGGGTTGTTTTTTGTTCTGACAGCTTGACAACCATCGTTTTTCGAGGGAGTTGTTTCGCATTCTGCAAAAACATACTTTTACCAGGCGCTTCAACATCTTGTTGAAGCGTGGGACAACAAATTCGTAAACAGGTGAATGCTATGCAATATGCAAAGTGCTCTTACAATTTAAATTATTGTAAATAAAGCTATGCTGCATATTAAATGCAATTTCTTGGCGAATGGGCTTTCATAAAACCTTTCCCTAAGAGTTTTTGCAAAAGGAAGGGTTAATTATGGGCGTACAAAAGGAAAAAGTTTCAAAGCGCGCGTGGGCTTCTCTTATCCTTGTTTGGATAACAAGTATTATGGCTCCGGTTGCCCAGTTTAAAGTAACGCCTATTTCGTCTTTTTTAATGGCTGAGTACGGCTTTGACGTTAGCACGTTTGGGTTGCTTATGTCTTCAATGTCGTTAATTGGGATTATTTTGGCTTTTCCTGCGGCTTATATAACAGGAAAACTTGGACCTAAAAAGTCTATTTTGATTTCGCTTTGCATTTTAGTTGTTGGAACAGTCATAGGCGCACTAGCGCCAACTGCAAATGTGTTGTTGTTCAGCCGCGTTATAGAAGGCTTTGGTTTGGCTTTTATGGGAATAAGCGCGCCTTTAGCAATTACCGTTTGGTTTCCGCCAAGCCGCCGTGGGTTTCCACTTGGTTTATGGTCTACCTGGGTGCCCGTTGGAGTTGTATTAGCGTTAAATGTTGCACCAAGAATTGCACAAACATTTGGAGTTAGTGCTGTTTGGTGGGCGGATGCTGCCTTAACATTTGTTGTTGTGCTTGTTTTCGCATGTTTCTACAAATTGCCAACTGAAATTTCTGAAGAAAATATTACCAGCAATGGTAGCGTGCATGAGGTACTAAGACTAACTGCCACGCCTTCTATTTGGATTTTGGGAATTACGTTTTTTGCGTTTAATGTTGTTGGCACAACTATGATAAACACTTATTACCCAACTTATTTGCAACAAACGTATAGTATGCAAGCAGTTGAATCATCGCAAATTACCAGCTATTACACCTTGTTTTGCATTTTTACTAGCCCGCTTGGAGGCATATTGTTTGAAAAAACACGCAGGGCTAAACTGCTTCTTTGTTTGGGACTTTTCA
>CAZRFO010000136.1:0-4454 GCA_964599515.1 uncultured Eggerthellaceae bacterium
CCAATCACGGCACCAGTTTCAACATGTGCATAATCATTCATGCATCCGTAGTCACTCATTGGGCGGCGAATAAGCTGGACAATATCACATGCACCTTGACGAAGCGCAGTTGCAATGCAATCGTTTGCGCTGTCTCCTGCTCCAACTACTGCAACAACTTTTCCGGATGCGTTCAGGTGTGCCGGCAAAGTGGATTCTTGCAGTTGGTCGCGCGCTGCTGCGCCAAGATAATCAAGTGCATAAACAACTCCGGTTGCGTCTTTTTCGTATGCTACACGTCGTGGTTCTTGAGCACCTATTGCAAACACAACTGCATCGTAGTTTTCTGCTAGAGTTTCTGCGTTAATAGCTTCGCCTTCTCCAACATTCGCGTTGCACTCAAAGGTAATGCCTTCTTCTGTAAGCAAATTTATGCGACGTGCAACAACGCTTTTTGGAAGTTTCATGTTGGGAATGCCGTACACCAAAAGCCCACCTGGGCGTGCGTCGCGCTCAAAGACAGTCACGTTGTGACCGCGCTGATTGAGCATGTCTGCAACAGTAAGACCAGCAGGACCAGAACCAACAACTGCAATGTTTTTTCCGCTTCTACATTCAGGGATGCGCGGCTGCATTAGCCCTTTAGCAAACGCAGTTTCTATGATGAAACGTTCGTTGTCGTTAACTGTGACTGCACCGCCGCACTTATTACAATTGCAGGCTCGTTCGCAAAGTGCAGGACAAACATAGCCTGTGAAATCCGGAAAACGGTTAGTGCGAAGCAAACGTTCAAGAGCTACTGGTATGTTTTCTTTCCAGAGTTGCTCGTTCCATTCTGGAATTTGATTGCGCAATGGACAACCTTCATCTGCTGGTTTAGCTGCGCGCGGTGAAGCCGTGCTAGGCAAAGCCACGCCAGTTAAAGCCGCACCACGTGTAGGAAACTGACAAAACGGCACGCCACATGCCATGCACCTGCCTGCTTGTTCTTTGCGTTCGGTCGCATTTGCTGCTGCATTTGCTACCGAATTTGGCGCGGTATGTATCCACGCATAATCGTGCACGCGTTCTTCTGCGGGACGAAACTTTGCGCTTTCACGCTGGTAATCAATGAATCCGGTTGGTTTTCCCATCTTATTCATCCCTTTCCAAAAACGCTTTAGTAGCTGCCTCATCTGCGCTCATGCCTTGACTAATGTTTGCTGCTATGAGCTCTGTCATTTTGCGATACGCGTGAGGGATAACTTTTTTGAAATCTGCAACATGTTCGTCAAAATTCATCAAAATGCGCGCCGCTAGCGGTGAACCTGTGAGGCGTGCGTGTTCTTCTATAAGTTCTTTAAGCTGAGCAATGTCATCCGTAGAGTCAATTTGCTCTATTGCAACCAACTGCTTATTTGTGCGCAGGTAGAGGTCGTGATTTGCGTCAAACACATAAGCCACGCCTCCGCTCATGCCAGCCGCAAAGTTGCGCCCGGTGCTGCCCAAAATCACAACAACGCCGCCTGTCATGTATTCGCACCCGTGATCTCCTACGCCTTCCACAACAGCAGTTGCACCAGAATTACGAACGCAAAAACGCTCGCCGGCTCTACCAGCTATGAACGCGCGGCCGCTTGTTGCACCATACAGCGCAACGTTGCCAATTATCACGTTATCTTCCGGCGCGCGCGAACTTCCATCGGGTGGCGCCACGATAATCTGCCCGCCAGAAAGACCTTTACCAAGATAGTCGTTTGAGTCTCCAATTAGCTCCAAAGTTACGCCGCGCGGAATGAACGCGCCAAAGCTTTGACCTGCGCCTCCGCTAAATTTGAAGTGGAAGGTGTCGGGCTGTAGGCTAGTTCCATACCTGCGTGTAACTTCTGCGCCAAAAAGTGTTCCACATGCACGGTCTGTACTGCTAATAGGAATAGTGCGGCTTTTGGACGCGTGGTCTTGAGACGCGTCTGCCTGCGTCTTTTTTGCGAAATGCTTGTTATCCAGTGCTGGCAAAAGATGTGTGGCGTCAAGTGTTTGGTCAAGCTTGAAATCAAAAACATCTTCTGCGTTAAACAGCACATTTTCGCTTGTTGTTTTTGCTAATATGCGGTCAAGCACTACGTTTTTCGCGCGGCCAGCTTGCGCGGATTCGTTTGGTTTCAAAAATTCTGTGTGGCCTACAAGCTCATCCAAGTTGTGCAAACCAAGCGAAGCCAAAATTTCGCGAACTTCCTGTGCGATAAAACGCATGAAGTTTTCAACGTGTTCAGGCTTTCCAGTGAAGCGTTTGCGCAGTTCAGGGTTTTGAGTTGCAATGCCAACAGGGCAAGTATCCAAATTGCACACGCGCATCATGTCGCACCCCATGGCAATAAGAGGTGCCGTTGCAAAGCCAAATTCTTCTGCTCCAAGCATTGCTGCAACAGCTACGTCAAAGCCTGTGAGAAGTTTGCCGTCTGCCTCAATGCGCACGTGACTGCGGAGACCGTTTTGCATTAGGGTTTGGTGAACCTCAGACACGCCCATTTCCCACGGAAGACCAGCGCTGCTAATAGAACTGCGAGGCGCAGCACCAGTGCCTCCATCGTATCCAGAAACCAAAACTGTTTGCGCGCCTGCTTTTGCAACGCCCGCAGCAATCGTGCCAACGCCGGCTTCGCTTACCAACTTTACGGTAATGCTTGCGTCTTTGTTGGCGTTTTTCAGGTCATATATGAGTTCCGCCAAGTCTTCAATTGAGTAAATGTCGTGATGCGGCGGAGGGCTTATGAGCGAAACGCCTGGAGTTGAGTAACGAGTTTTTGCAATCCATGGCCAAACTTTGCCGCCTGGCAAGTGCCCACCTTCGCCAGGTTTTGCGCCTTGCGCCATCTTGATTTGGATTTCTTTTGCGCTTACCAAGTATTCGCTTGTAACGCCAAACCTGCCACTTGCTACTTGCTTGATGGCGCTGCACTTGTTGCTGTGCAGGCGCTCTGGAGCTTCGCCACCTTCGCCAGAATTACTTTTACCTCCCAAGTTATTCATGGCTATTGCCAGGCATTCATGCGCTTCTTGGCTGATTGAGCCGTAGCTCATGGCTCCAGTTTTGAATCTGCGAACAATGTTTTCTACAGGTTCTACCTGGTCAATCGGGATTGGCGTGCAGCCTTGCGTGTTAAGCGTCAAAAGCCCGCGCAGCGTGTGCGGTGTGTTGTCGTCATCAACGAGTGCCGAATACTGTTTGAATGCTTCATAGTTATTTTCGCGCGCAGCTGTTTGCAAAAGGCGAATTGTAAGCGGGTTAATCATGTGGTCGCGGGCCCCTGCAGACGCGCTCATTTTGTGGTCGCCAACTGTTGGAAGGCTCAAGTTTACTGGCAACCCAAGCGGGTCAAATGCTGCGTGGTGGCGCGATGCAACCATGTTAGAAATTTCTTCAAGGCCAATTCCACCAATCCTGCTTACGGTGTTTGTGAAGTACTGGTCTACAACTTCTTTTTTCAAGCCTAGGATTTCAAAAATCTGAGCGCTTTGATAGCTCTGAAGTGCGGAAATGCCCATTTTTGCAGACACCTTCACAACGCCATGAAGCACAGCGTTGTTGTAGTCGTTTATGGCAACATATGGGTCGCGGTCAAGCTCTGCGTTTGCAGTTAGTTCGCGAATGCACTGGTGCGCCAAATACGGACAAACGGCACGAGCACCATAACCAAGCAGCGTTGCAAAATGATGCACGCATGTTGGCTCTGCGCTTTCAAGCACAACAGATATGGCAGTGCGCTTTTTTGTGCGAATTAGGTATTGCTCCACGGCAGAAACCGCCAGCAAGCTTGGGATTGGCAGGTGATTTTCATCTACCCCGCGGTCGGATAAGATGATTACGTTTGCGCCATTGTGATAAGCCTTTTCTACGTTTAAAAATAGACGGTCTAGCACTGTGTCAAGAGGCGTGTTTTCAAAATAGAGCAAGCTTATAACCTTAGATTTTAAGTGTGGCAGGTCAAGAGCCTTTATTTTTTCAAGCTCAAGTTCTGTCAAAATTGGCGAATCTATTTGCAACAAATGGCAGTTTTCTGCGCAATCTTTAAGCAGGTTGCCATCACTTCCTACATAAACTGTTGTGTCCGTCACAATGGCTTCGCGCTCTGAGTCAATTGGCGGGTTTGTGACCTGGGCAAACATTTGCTTGAAGTAATCAAACAGCGGGCGTTCGCACTTGTCAAGCACGGCAAGTGGAGTGTCTATTCCCATTGCAGCCGTTGGTTCTACGCCTGTTTTTGCCATAGGCAACAGCACGTCATGAACATCTTCGTAGCTGTAACCAAACGCGCGACGCAAACGCGCAAGTTCATTTGTGCTGTAGTGCGAAAGCGCGCGCTTGGGCTCTGGCAATTCATCAAGCTTGACCAAATTGCAATCAAGCCATTCACCATAAGGGTGCTGCGCGGCGTATGTTTCTTTTACTTCTTCGTCTGTTTTTATCTGCCCACACTTTATGTCAACCACAAGCA
>CAZRFO010000137.1:0-4420 GCA_964599515.1 uncultured Eggerthellaceae bacterium
CATTTAACTGGCAATTTCCATGGCTAGATAAGTTAACAAGAATGGCTATATTTTGCTAATTAAAATCTGCAGGGTGATTGAAAACCTAACCGCAGCTACATTTAATCCATTTTTAGAACACTACAGACAAACATACAGAACTTGTTTTGTGACGATTCAAATTCTATTGGGAGACCCCTTATTTATCACATATGGATCAATTCCACCCGTATTAACTTTATATGCTAGGCGTCTTGGGCATCAACATATCCGTATGACACACAGTTTTTGCCTGTTGCATCTGAAATGGTAAACCCAGTTGGAACGTCAGTTAACGCAGGACAATTTGCAAACATATAGCTCATGCAGGCTGCTAAGAAAAACTATTTGCGGCAGTTCTACAAAGAGTTACTAAAGAATCTAAAACCCAAACAATTTTTCAGTGAAAAACGCAGTTTCGGAGTAAATTGCGACAGTTTACAAATTTACCCAAAATACACATCTAGGTGCGTGTGATCTTCGTTTTTGCATGCAGCAAACTTATTGGCAAAAAGAGAACCTGCAATCATGAGCACTAACGCAACAGCAATTCCAATTACAATTTGATGCATTCCAAAAAACTTGATGCCAAAGTACATGCACACACAATAAGCTAGCACACCACCAGCCATAGAAAGCAGTGCTCCAACTTTGTTGGCACGCTTCCAGAACAAGCCCATTACTAACACCCAGCAAAATGCAGTTTCTAGTCCACCAAATGCAAACATATTAATTTTCCAAATGACATCGGGTGGTACAAGAGAAAGAACAAAAACAATTATCCCAATAACAAGTGTAATTAGTTGGCTTGCAAAAGCAGCATTTTTTGTTTGACGAGGCGCTTCATTTGGAGCTTTTCCAATGTGTCCAAAAATGTCTCTCACAAGAGAAGATGTACACACAATCAAAAGCGAAGACACAGTAGAAATTGATGCAGCAATAGGACCAATAATTGCAACACCTGCAAGTACAGGGCCTAGTGTATTTACTATTGCAAGAGGGATGATGTTATCTACACTTCCGCCATAAGAAGACAAATCTTGCGTAAGAATTCCTGCAGATAGCACACCAAGTGAAGTAGAAACAATCATCATAAAACCAATTACAACAGTGCCAATAATCATGGCTCTGTGCATGGATTTTACGTTTTTAGCACCAATGCAGCGCACGGCACTTTGTGGCAAACAAAACGTAAATACACCAACAAGTAGCCATTGCGTAAAATACAAAGTAAGTGGCATGTCTCCACCAGATAATGGCTCCATCATTTCTGGATGATTAGCCTCTATAGTTGCCATGATGTTTTCATAGCCGCCACCAGCGTATAAAATACCTGCCGCTAAAACAACAAGGCCAACTATCATCATAATGCCGCATAAAACATCTGTAAAAGCAACACCACGAAACCCACCAATAGTAGTAAAAATGATAGCCGTAAGCCCAAACAAAATCATGCCTGTTGTATAAGAATAGCCTGTTACAGCTTCAAAAATCTTGGCTCCACCAACAAACTGAGCAATCATGGTTGCAACAAAAAACACAATGATTATGCATGAAGAAAGAACTGCAAGTGCATTTGATTGATACCTGTGACGTATAACATCTACAATTGTAATGGCATCAATTTTGCGAGATACTAATGCAAGCTTTTTGCCAACCAAACCGTATAGCAAAATAAGTGCTGTAACCTGCACGCATGCCATATATACCCAGCCCCAGCCAATGCTCAATGCCTGGCCTGGACCTCCAACAAAAGAACTTACGCTGCCATAAGTTGCAACAGTTGTAAGTGCAAGCACAAAGCCACCAAGGCTTCTGCTTCCAATGTAGTATTCGCTTTCAAAATCTTTGCCTTTTGCGTGTGCTAACCGGCGCTGGCGTATCACAACGCTCATTGCAACTGCAACCACAAGAAATATAAACGCGGGAATAAGGCTTGTAATGTTATTCATTGCTTGCCTCTTCCTGGTCTTCTTCGCTATCTAGCGGAAAATCTTTAAAGAAGAACTTTGGCAGAACGATTGACACAGCAATAGCCACAAGCCAAATACCAAGTGTGCCACCAATAACCCAAATTGGCGTGTTTGCAATTTTAATATCGCAGGCAGACAAACCAAAGCCAAGAACAATCCAAGCCACAACAATAATGCCAAGTGCAACAAGAGTTATCTTTGCTTCTTTATTAACTTGTGCGAGTTTTTCCTGGTAGGTCATGTGTGACATATAGCTCTTAACTTAAACTTGTCTTTTTCGCTTTTGCTTCTTTTATCTGTTTTGCAATGATGCGAATTACATTTTTTGCATCTAGCGGTTTGGAAATATGCTCTGTCATGCCTGCTTCTCTTGTAGCAATTTTGTCTTCAACAAAAGCGTTAGCCGTCATAGCAATGATGGGAATTATTCCAGCATCTTGCCTTTCCATTGTGCGAATTTGGCGCGTGGCCTCATAACCATCCATTACAGGCATCATCAAGTCCATTAGAATTGCAGAAATTTCGCCAGGCTTTGATGTTTCAAACGCACGAACTGCCTCTCCGCCATTATACGCAAGGATAACTTTCGCCCCAGCCTCACGCAAAATGAACTGCGCAATCTCTGAATTTATTTCGTTATCCTCTGCCAGGATAAGCGTCTCGCCAACAATAGAAGCGTCTTCTTCGTCGTTTGTTGCCACAGTGTCGCATTCAGAAAAGTCCACTTCAAATGGAATTTGCACCACAAATGTTGTACCAACATCTTTTTTGCTTTCGCAACTAATAGTGCCATTCATTTTTTCCACAATGCTTTTGGTAATAGACATGCCAAGCCCAGTGCCGCCGTACTTTGTACGCGCAGACGCATTTTCCTGCTGAAACGGCTCAAAAAGGTGCTTTTGAAATTCCTCGCTCATACCAATGCCGGTATCGCGAACAGTCGTTTCAATCACAGCAGTCTTTCCGTCAAATGAAATTTCCTTGCATGCAATATAAACCTCACCATGTGGGCGGTTATATTTGATTGCATTACCAAGAATGTTCAACACAAGACGCTTGTAATGTATTGGGCTTCCAATGTATCTTACATGTTGAACATTGGAGTCTTCAATAATCTTAATATCTTGTTCTTCTGCCTGTTTTTCAACTACTATGAAAATCTCATAAGAAATGTTTGCAATGTTGAAAGGAACATGCTCTAGTACAACTTCACCAGATTCAAGCTTGCTCATATCAAGAACTTCATTGATAAGCTCAAGCAATATATTTGAAGATTCGCGTACTTTTTGTCTGCATTCTCTAACTTTTTCAATATCGGCGCCGTAATAGTCTGCGATATCAAGCATTCCAATGATTCCATTCAAAGGCGTGCGAATGTCATGACTCATGCGCAAAAGGAATTCAGTTTTGGCTTTGTTTGCTTTTTCTGCCTCGTTCATGGCAGTTTGAAGTTGCTCTCTGTAGTGCAATTCTTTTAGTTTTTCAGGAGTGACATCTTTTGCAGCATAGATTGCAGATATAACACGGCCGGTTTCATCGCGTTCTTTTGCAATGAATGTTGATTCAAACCATTTTCCGTAAGGCGACTTATATTCCGTTGTGAGTATTGAATCTGACCCCATGCGCTCTGGCACAGTAGATAAATCAACAAATTCACGCATTCTGTCAATGTCATCTGGATGCATATAAAACGCAAGAACATCTTCCATGACGTCATCAAAGATGCCAGCAGCATTACCTTTCATGACCGTCTTCATTGGTGAACTTGTTTGGATTATTTTATATCCATGAATTGACAGGTCAACTTCGATAATTGTTGTATATGTGGCAGAAAGTACGCTTATAACCTCTGCATACCTGATAGCTTGTTCTGCGGCAAATTGTTCTTCTTGTTGCTTAAGTTTAGAAAAAATGTTTTCCTTGATGTCACAAACAATACAAGCGCAATAGCCTACTTTACCAATAGGATACGCTTCAATGTGTAGATACTCTTCTTTCTCTTCAGAAATATCATCAGCATTAAGGCTCTTTTCAAGATACGCTGCCTCGTAATAAAATTTAAGCCATTCGCGGTATCTATTTGGGAATATTTCAGAGAAACGACGTCCTATCAATTGGTCAGCAGTCTTGCCTTCAATCTTTGCAAGGTCTTCGTTGACATAAATAAACGTGCAGTCAATTGGCTGGTTTTTGTCATCTATTTCAACGTGTATTGTGCAATAACCGTGTGGGGTGTGTTGTGCAACATGCGCTGCATCAGTCGTTTCTTGCATACAATATTCCTTTAGTATTTTTATTGGCAAGCAAAGTATACATAAGTGAAACTAATATTACTAAACTTGCAAGGATTTGCAAACATATTTATTTGATGCGAAGCGTCACAAAAAAGCCCGTTCGGTAGAACGGGCTTTGAATCCTTTGGTGGAGTA
>CAZRFO010000138.1:0-4388 GCA_964599515.1 uncultured Eggerthellaceae bacterium
TTGTGCTTTCAGTTGGTGCGCTTTCTACCACAATTGACCATGTACCTGCGCTTTTATCATACGCCATGGGCTTGCCGTCAAAGGTCACACATCCTTTTTCAACAGCAGTGGTTGGAGTGTATGTTACGCGGAAGTACCCAGTGTCCGTTACTTCTTTCAGAAATGCGGTGGCGTTGCCACAGCGCTCGCACGTGCCGCCGCTTTCAGGGAAGTTGTGACCCAGTGCAGGAATTGCTTCCGGTGTTGTAATCTTAGCTGTGCCATTAGCATTGCTGAACAAATTGTTGCAAAGGTTACATGTCCAGTAGGCACGCATGCCGGCCTGTGTACAAGTAGCAGGAACTTCATTTGTCTTGGTCAGTTTGTGGGTATGGCCTTCGGGACCTTTGTATTCCTTGTAATTTTTATTTGCGTAATCGCTTGTTGGGGTGGTATAGGCAGATATCCAGTTTGAATAACCAAACGATACGAAAGAAGCATCACTTCGTAAGAAACAATTGTGGAGCACTTCCGCACTAAAGCCTTGGTCGGGTATTGGGTCATCCCAAGTTGTGTCAACGTGGTACCATGAACCATCAATTTTTACCATGTTCCATGCGTGACCCATGTCGTAGCTTACGACAAACGCTGCAGGGATACCAGCGCGTGAGAGCAGCAATTTGTAAGCTAGTGCATAACCTTGACACACAGCGGAACCTTCAACTAGCGCGCCATAAGCCGTATATGCAGGACTAAGCGCGTCATTGCCTTCTGCTATTTCGGTATTATATGAACAGGTTCGCACAAGGTAATCATGGAGCGCCTGAGTTATTTCAAAATCAGAAGCTGTATTGATATCTACCCAGCTCAAAGCGTAAGCTATTGCTGCTTCGGTGGATTTTTTGACCTGTGGTACTTCGTTTACGTCTACTACATAACTCAAACCAAGACTTACTATTTGATCGGTGGTACTAAGTTTTCCATCGCCATCACTGTCAATATAACCATAACTAAAAGAAGTACCTGCCCAATAGTACTCCGGATTTCCTATAACGATGCTTAGCGCTACCATTAAATCACTATAGGTAATGTTGTCTTTATAAAAGTCAACGCTTTCAGAAACTGTGTCGTATGCAGCATATATTTTGTTGCAAATTGCCTCTTCCGTGCTGGTTGCTTCTTCGCCGTCAATGCTGGCAATTGATAATTGCGAAGAAAGTGATTCTGTTGCGGCAAGAGAAAGTCCATCGATCTGTGCCTGACAAATGGTCTCTGAATTTTCCGCTGCATCAGCGTTTGTACAAACTTCTGTTGCGGCATAAGCGGTGGTGCTTGTGGAACTAAACCACAAGGCTGGTAGGCACAGCGACAAAACAAATACAGTTGCGGCGCACGCAGGCGCAAGTACAGCAGAGAGCTTCTTCATAAGAGCCCCTTTCGCAAAACAAGTGCTGCTGCCATTCGCAATGCATTTATATTGTACGTTAGCTGATGTGCGTGTGTTGCATCGTGTGTGCAGCACAAATCCGTGTTTACTAGGAGTGCTTGTTTGCACGCAATAATAACAAAGTTTTTCAGCAGTTAGTGCGAGATTGTCAATGTTTCCCTTTTTTGCAATTGTTTGAACCAAAACTTATATTGTCCAAATTCGTGTCATTGAATTAATTTTTTTTACATGTAGTTTTATACTGTACCCTACACAAATCAAATAAAAATGTGTTTATGAAAGGGGAATATATGCGCGATCATTCAAAACATATAGAGCTTTCGCGTCATGAGGCAGTAGAAAGCATTCTGAAATTGTGCGAATTTGGCTCCGTTGAAAACCGCACAGAATTGGTAAGTTTGGCGGAAGCGCGTGGGCGTGTTTTGGCGCGAGACGTGTTAGCGCAAACAGAAACTCCAAATGTGCTTACATGTTGCATGGATTCAATTGCTGTTCGTTGGGAAGACTTTGAACAAGGAGATCCTGATACATCAAAGTGGGTTCGTGGTGTGAATTGGCAGTTTGCAAACACTGGTATTGCTATGCCTGAAGGTTTTGACACTGCCATAGTAATTGAACATGTTGCAGTATCTGAAGACCAGCAGCACGTATCAATTGATGCTGCTCCTTCTGCGCGCTTTGCTGGTACGCGCCCAGCCGGCTCTACGCAAAAAGTTGGAGACATTTTGGCGCACGCAGGGGAAGTTGTAACGCCAGATATCATGGCGCAAATTGCTGGAGGCAATGTAACGGCTGTTCCTGTTGTTCGCAAACCACGCGTGGCATTCATTCCAACAGGTAACGAACTTATTGCCCCAGGCGGAATTGTTCCTTCTGCTCGCACTTTAGAAACTAACAGTATCTTGGCGCGAGGCAAAATTGAACAGTGGGGTGGCCAGCCGCTCATTTTTGACATTGTGCCAGATGTGCCTGCTCGTATTGAGGCTGCAATTTTGGAAGCATGTGCTCTGGCTGATATTGTTGTGCTTAACGCTGGATCTTCTAAGGGGTCTGATGATTGGTCGTGCGAACAAATGGAAGCATTGGGCCAGGTTGTATGCCATGAAACTAACCATGGACCTGGGCACCATAGTAGTTTTGCATATGTTAACAACACGCCAATAGTTGGTATTTCTGGTCCTTCTGGCGGGGCAAGCTTCACGATGAATTTTTACTTGCGTCCTCTAATGCGCACCTGGTTGGGCTTGCCGCAAGAACCAACAAAGCTTGTTGCTCGCTTGACAGAGGCGTTTCCGGCAAAGGGCAAGAAAACAGATGAAGTAAAGCCACTCGCAGATGCCCAAGCGGCAGCGTGTGCAACGGAAGGTGCCAACAAGCGCGAAAAACAGCGTAGCTTGCGTACAGATGGGGAAGTGCGTCCAAGCGTTGTAGGCCCCGAAGCTACGTTTTATGGTATCAAGTTTGTGATGCTTGCCCAAGCACCAGATGGAATGCTTGAAGCAACACCTGTAAAAGGACATGCTGGAAGCCGCGCTACATGGGGCGCAAATGCGTATTACATGATGCCAAGCGGTCCCGGTATTGAACCTCCTTGCGCGGGGGATCTTATTGAGGTTGAATTGCGCTAAACTTTTTGCCGCCTGGCGCTGTGGCGCGGTTAAAACAGCCTTTTGAAATGCGAAAATAGGAGGAAAATGCCGTAAGTCGTCGTTTCCTCCTATTTTTTGTTGGAAATTTATTTCAAGTGCCGCTAAAGAAGTTTTTTGATTCTCTGTGTTGCTTTATCACTCTACTGTGCTAAAGTGGCGGAAGTAATAAAAGCAGTAAAAGAATGAACGAGCGCACGCGAATGGTTAAGAATGAACAAGAGCATACGTGCGCGACAAGCGGTTAGTATGCAGATGTAAACAGCAAGTTCCCTTAGTAAGTGTGCACAACAACCGCGAATTATTAACAGCAACAAGTTGAGCAATCACAGTTGCAACAAAAAACATAAGGATAGTGAACTAAAAACAAACATGAATTACGTAACACCAGCTGGGTTTAGAGATTTTTCTGCGGAGGAGGCAGCTCTTCGGGAAGAAATCACATACAACGTGCAGCAGCTTTTTGCAAAATGCGGATACACACCAATTGAGACGCCAACGCTTGAAATCATGGATGTCTTGCAGGCTGGTGGTCATGTGCCAGCTTCGCCTTTTAAGCTTTTTGATTCGCAGGGAGACTTGCTTGCTATGCGCCCAGATGTCACTATGCAAGTGGCACGCATGTGCGCATCAAGGTATCGTGGAGTAACAGAGCCTTTGCGTTTTCGCTACACGCAGCGTGTCTTTCGTGAGGCCGACACGCGTCTTCAAGCTGCAACTCGTGAACTTACGCAGATTGGTGTTGAATGCATAGGACAACGCGGCGCATCTGCAGACGCAGAAGTAATTGGCCTTATGACAGAGGCGCTAATTACTGCAGGAGTGCCGGAATTTAAACTTGCTATTGCAACGGTTGGCGTATTGCGTGCCCTTTTGCAAGCAAGCGAAGGTGCGCAGGCGTGGCAGGCGCGCATACTTGAAGCTTATCACTCTTCAAACTTAGTAGACCTTGAGCTCTTGACCTGCGAAAACGATCAAGTTGAAGAAGCTGGTGCGCGTCCAGAAATTGCACGCGCAATTCGTGAGCTTGCAAACATACGTGGTGGCCAAGAAGCAATTGATGCAGTGCGGGCTTTGGTAGAACCTTTGAATTACGCAGACGCGAATTGCGCAAACGGGCTTGATGAATTTGAGCAGACTTATTGGCTGCTTTGTAAACGTGGACTTCGCGACCGCATAATGATTGATTTTTCCATCATGAGTTCGTTTGACTACTACACCGGCATAGTTTTTGAAGCTTACGCTCCTCAGATGGGAGCGCCGCTTGGAAGTGGAGGCCGCTACGACCACATGCTTGCAGCATACGGCGAAGATAA
>CAZRFO010000139.1:0-4382 GCA_964599515.1 uncultured Eggerthellaceae bacterium
TGATTTGCGCAGCTTAATGGTAAGCACGTAAGCAAAACCAGCAAAGAAAAGAATGCACGGAACAATCATTGGAACAGCCAAGTTTGTAATTGCACTCACATCAAAAGAGCCGGTTGCCATATACAAACCAACAGCAACAAGTAAAACCATAGGCTCATAAGACATTACCTGAACAATTTCACGACTTGCGCCAATTTCTGCATATGGCGAACGCGTTGAATACGCAGCCACAATAAAGAACAATGTTCCAAGTGTCAGAACAAACACGCACAACAGAAAGTTTCCACCACTAAAGAAAATACCTCCTGCAATAATCACGCAAATTAGTGAACTTGCAATGTAGGTGCCTTCGGCAGAATTAACAGAAGCCGCCTCTTTGCGAAGAAGCTTTTTCACGTCATATAGCGGCTGAAGCACAGGAGGCCCAACGCGGCCTTGCATGCGCGCCGAAATCACACGGTCGAGGCCCGCCAAAAGACAACCCAAACATGGTCCAACAATGATAAATATAACTAAACCAATTAAGAAAGAAACCCAGTTCATTGACAGCCCTCCTTACACAAAAATCAACTGTAGTAAATACGTATATGGAGCAAGTATTCCTACAACAATAATTAACGAACAAATAACAGCGCCTATCTTGCTAATGCGCGCCTCTTTTATGAATTCACCCAAATACCAGTTGCGATACGTTGCAGCCTGTGGCTTAGAAAACGAATTCAGGTATTCGCGTGCTTCGTTATTAACACTGGCGCCAGATAGGTAAATATCAACATGCTTTTTCTTACCGCCGCGTGGACGAACACCAGCAAGCACAATGACAACAAATCCGCAAATGATAGCCAACAAGCTTAAATTGTCGCTTGAAATCGTGCTTGCGGCACTTCCGTAAACGCCTTCCAAGTAAGGAAGAACAAAAACATCGGAAATTACTGGCATAAGAATGCAGCAAAGAATGGTTAGAGCTGCCATGATAAACAACGCGGCAAATTCGCTTTTATGAACATCAAGTTCTACGTTTTCTTCATCTGCAGCAATGCCAAGAAGTTTGCCCATCCACTTTGCCCAGAACATAAATGTTGCAGCAGAGCCAAACGCAATAAGCACCAAGAAAATTGCAAAGCCGGCATCTACAAACGAAACCATAACAGCCCACTTTGAAATAAGCATACCAAAAGGAGCAATGAACATACCCATGATGCCAAGTACCATCAGCTTTGCAAGCTTAGGCATGCGCAAGAAAAGGTTGTCCATGTCTTCAATATTGCGGCTTCCAATGTGATGCTCTGCGGTACCAACGCACAGGAACAAAAGTGATTTTGAAGCAGCGTGGAAGATAATCAAGAAAATCGCAGCCCAAACAGCTTCTTGAGTGCCAAGACCTGCGCAAGCAGTTATAAGACCTAAGTTTGCAATGGTCGAATAAGCAAGTACGCGTTTTGCATTGCTTTGGCCAATTGCCAAAATTGAACAAAGCAAAAACGTAACTCCACCAACTATTATTACCATCAGCTTTGGAAGCGTGCAAACGGCAAAAATTGGTGCAAGCTTAACAAGTAAAAATACGCCAGCCTTAACCATTGTTGAAGAATGAAGCAATGCACTAGTTGGAGTTGGCGCAACCATAGCTCCCAAAAGCCAAGAATGAAATGGCATTTGTGCTGCCTTTGTAAGACCTGCAAGGGCAAGCAACGTAACAGGGAAAATCGCCCAACCAGGATACGCTATGCCATATTCCAAGAATTCCGCAAAAGAAAGAGTGCCCATTGTGGTACACCAATAAAGAGCAAGCGTAAATGCAATTCCGCCAATCATATTAAGTATGATTTGCCTAAATGAATTTCTGATTGCTTCTTCTGTTTTTGTGTACCCAATAAGCAAGAAGGAGCAAACTGTTGTAATTTCCCAACCAGTAAGCATCCAACTCATGTTGTTAGAGAACACTATTAGATACATTGCGCCCAAAAACATGAACAGCAAGAAGAAGAAATAAGGCCTGTTGTCTTTAGCGCCCTCCGGCTCATGGTGTTGAAAATCTTGCATATAGCCAAGAGCGTAAACACAAATGCCGCTGCCAATAACGCCAATGATAAGCGCCATGATAATGGAGAGTTCGTCAACATAAAAGCCTTGAGCAACAGTGACGCCGTTTGCAAAAAATAGCTCAAAGCAAATTGTAAGCACAATTTGAACTGCACCCAAAATTCCTGCAAGCAAGTTTTTGTAACGCGCGGCAAACGAAATGACCACTACGCTAATGCCAAGATCTACAACAACGCAAACGATGTTTATGATTTCAGATTCAAAATCGAAAAACACAGAACCGCTTGGCAGATAAAGGCATGCAAGCGCAATAGATGCGCATCCGGTGACAAGAGCTGCTACTACAGTTACTACAGCGCGAGCTTGTTCTGCTTTAATGGCAAGCAGTAAAAGCGCAGCTACCATAGGAAATAGTATGAGAAATACTAGTAGCCCCATAGACACACTCCTTTCTCTTGAAAATACCTCCTATATTTAAGTGGAAAATGTCCAAATTTCTATATGTTAAAACCAAAAAATGCACGTTTTGAGCCTGTGCGGTTTGTTACAAAAATACAAAATGTTATTCACCGCGTTATATGTTTCGAAATGCTGTTCTAGCCAGGCATCCAAACTTATGGGTTAATATAATCACTTATGCAATTTTCTGAAAACAACCAAAGACCAACTAGGGAAACATTATGCAATTAGTCACAGACATGCTGCGTAATAATGCTGCAAATTATGGACATGAAATAGCGCTTGTTGAAATCAATCCAGCTATTCAAGAAGACAGCCATTTAACATGGCGCGACTACAATCTTGTTCAAAGCACAGACAAGCAAGCTTACAGACGCGAAATCACATGGCACGTGTTTGACGAAAAAGCCAACCGCTTTGCAAACTTGTTGCTTAGCCGCGGGATCAGAAAGGGCGACAAAGTTGCAATTCTTATGATGAATTGCCTTGAATGGCTGCCAATCTATTTTGGCATTCTTAAGAGTGGCGCCATTGCAGTTCCTATGAATTATCGTTACACAAGCGAAGAAATTGAATACTGCCTAGATCTAGCAGACGTAAACGTGCTGGTTTTTGGCCCGGAATTTGTTGGACGTATTGAAGAAGTTGTAGATAGCGTACAACGCAATCGCCTTCTCTTTTTTGCTGGTCTTGACTGCCCAACATTTGCAGAAAGCTATAACGAGCTTGCCGCAAATTGCTCAAGCAAAGACCCAATGATTCCAATGACACTAGAAGAAGATGCAGCAATTTATTTCAGCAGTGGCACAACCGGTTTCCCTAAGGCAATATTGCACAACCATGAAAGCCTTTCCCAAGCTGCAGAAATGGAAACTGTGCACCACAACACCACTCATGACGATGTGTTTTTGTGTATTCCGCCTCTTTATCACACAGGTGCCAAATTCCACTGGATGGGTAGCTTGTGCAGTTGTTCAAAGGCAGTAATCTTACGCGGCACAAAACCTAAGGATATTCTTAACGCCGTAAGCAAAGAAGCTTGCACAATTGTTTGGCTTCTTGTGCCTTGGGTTCAAGACATCTTGCACGCGATTGACTCAGGTGAAGTCAAACTGGAAGACTACAAGCTTGACCAATGGAGGCTCATGCACATTGGCGCGCAACCAGTTCCAAGAAGTCTGATTGAAAGATGGCTAGAAGTATTCCCTGGCCACGACTATGACACAAACTATGGGCTTTCTGAGTCAACTGGGCCTGGATGTGTTCACCTTGGCATTGGCAATGTAGAACATGTTGGCGCAATTGGCATTCCTGGGTACCGCTGGAGTGTAAAAATTGCAAACAATGATGGCATTGAGGTGCCACAAGGCGAAGTTGGCGAGCTTTGGGTTAAAGGCCCTGGCGTCATGAACTGCTACTACAAAAACCCTGAAGCTACGGCAGAATGCATGCGCGATGGATGGCTTTTGACAGGAGACATGGCGCGCAAAGACGAAGACGGTTTCATTTGGCTTGTCGACCGCAAAAAAGACGTCATCATTTCTGGCGGAGAAAACATCTACCCTGTTCAGATTGAAGATTTCCTTTCTGCGCACCCAGCTATTAAAGATGTTGCAGTCATTGGTTTACCAAATGAGCGGCTTGGAGAAATTGCCGCTGCAATCATTGAACTTAAGCCGGAATGTGCAGACACAAGCGAAGATGACATCAACGCGTTCTGCATGAAATTGCCACGCTACAAGCGCCCTCGCAAGATTATCTTTACGCAGGTGCCTCGTAACGCAACTGGCAAGATTGAAAAACCAAAATTGCGCGAAATGTATGGAGCTTCAAACATTGTTGCGCAGCAAAACAATGCGTAAGTACGTGGAGCGCAGCGC
>CAZRFO010000140.1:0-4356 GCA_964599515.1 uncultured Eggerthellaceae bacterium
TTAGCGTTTGAAGTTTTGAGCAGCCGCTTAGCATATCAGCCATGTTGGTCATCAGGCGTGAATAAAAACCAGATATGTCTAATGATGTAAGGCTAGAACATCCTTTGAACATGTTGCTTACGTTTGTTACGGCATCTGCATCAAGGTTTGCAAGGTCAATTGTTGTTAGGTTTTCGCAGTTTTCAAACATGCTTTCGCAAGCTTGAGCTTCAATACTGCCTTCAAATACTACCGATTTTATTGAAGCACGCGAAGAATTCCACGGCACTTCGCTTGCGCTGCCCCAGCTTTCAAGCAAACCGGTTTCTTCGTTGTTTTGCGGGCGCACTGTAAGCTGTCCGGTTTCTGCATCAATTTGCCATTCGCATGAACCGCACGTTTCCCAGCTTTCTGCGTCTGTAGTTTGCGTCGTGATGGTGGTAGCTGCTGCGACTGCGGAGGCTGGAGAAGTGCCAGCAATGGTAGTTCCCGCTGTTGCGACTTCCGCAATAGCGACTTCCCCATTTATGGTGGTGGTGTCAGAAGTAGCGGCTGTGGCATCCTTGGTTATACCCGCGGCGGTAGCGGAGGCTGCTGCGGATGCCGCGGCGGTAGCCTCGGCGGCGTCCGCAGCTCCAGCTGGCGCTGGCAAAAGCCCAGCAACCAAAACAACTGACAAAAATGTACTAGTAACATTACGCGAAACAAAACCCACGCGCTTCATTTGTTCCTCCTATATGCCAAATTCGTTTGCGAAAAATAGCCTGGCTTCATCTTCAACTTACTCAACCAGTATGCTCAGCATGAAAACGATGCACGCAAACGGAATGACCTTGTGATACAACAATTTTCACCGCGCGACATTATACGCCAAACGTGCGCATTTCGCGCTTGGCTCTGAGGCGTCAGCGTACACCAAATAGCCACACTGGCATTCTTCAAATCTCCTTAGCAATTGCGGCGCTTTTCGCAAAAATTCCGCACCAGCCTCAGTACATCTAGCAAAAATTTCGCGCGCACCAAGGCGCATTTTCCTTCACATTTTCTCTTTATTCCTTTTTCGATTTTTCATTTCCATATTTGATATGCCATGAAATTTGCTATGCAATAACCTATCCATTTGTAGATTGTTGGCTGTTGGGGAGCCCCAAACATCTATGAGTGACAATAGGAGGGTTAAAATTGGAAACAGTTGCTCAATTAGCAAATGACAAGGTGTCACAAAGCAAAGATTTTGCTAAAGAATCATCTAAATCAAAAACTGCCCAAAAAAAATCTGGTTCAGGCCAAGTAAAAAAGAGAGTTGGCATTTTACTTGCAGTCATCATTTTTGCAGTTGCATATTTTATTCCTGGTTCTGAATCATTAAGTCACCAGGGATGTATGGCAGTAGGGACGCTACTTGCATGCGTAGCACTATGGTTCTGCGGAACATTCCCTCAAGGCGTTACATCACTTTTGGGTATTATTCTTTTAACTATGTTTGGAATTGTTCCATCTTTAAGTGATGCACTATCTGGCTTTACATCAAGCACAACATGGTTCATTCTGTGCGTATTTTGCATGACAGCAATTATGCAAACTGGAACTTTAGGCGTCCGCTTAACGCTGCGTCTTATTTCTTGGGCTGGCGCAAACAGCAAAAAACTTGTTTTTGCTTTTATGCTTGGTACCGCTGTTGCATCGTTTTTCATGACAGACACTGGAGCAGTTGTTCTTGGTATGAGTATGGTTTTGCCACTCTTAAATGCAGTTGGCGCAAAACCAGGTTCTTCCAATCTTGGTAAATGCCTCATGTTAGGCGTTGCTTTTTCTGGTGTTTTAGGCGGCTTCGCAATGCCATGCGGACACTCTTTAAACGTTTTGGGCATGGGCATCATGGAAAGCACAGTTGGCGAAAGCGTTAGCTTCCTTGGATGGATGATTGTTGGTATTCCTATTTTTGCAATCATGCTTCCAACTACATGCTTCCTATTAACTAAAGCATTCCCTCCAGAAGATATTTCATCAAAGCACGCTGAAATTGAGTCAACTGTTACATCATGTGGTCCTTGGACGGCTCATGACAAAAAAGCGCTGTTCATAGTAGTTTTGCTTCCTGTTTTGTGGGTTGCAAGCAACTGGATAACGGTTCTTAATACAACCATTGTTGCAATGCTTGGCGTAATTTTGATGTTCTTACCTGGCATCAACCTTATGTCATGGAAACAATTCCAAGATATTGCTGGCTGGAATGTATTTTTGTTCTTTGGTGGCATCATGTGTTTAGGCAACGCTGTCTCTTCAACTGGCGGCACAGATTTTATTGCCAGCTTGCTATTAAACAGCGGAATCTTGAACATTCCTCCGTTCTTAGCATTGCTCATTGTTGGTTACGCGCTTTACCTTATTCATACATTTTGCCCAGTTGCTCCAGCACTCTGCATGCTGTTCTTACCACCACTACTTACATGGGCACAAACTGTTGGCATTCCTACAGTTATCCCAGTATTTGTTATGGCATCAATTACAGCAGGCAGCTTCCTTGTACCGCTTAATCCAACAATTGTTGTTACATACGAGCAAGGCTATTACAAATTTGGCGAAGTTGCCAAAGGCGGTTGGCTTGCAGCAATTCTATTCGTATTCGTAACAGTGTGCTGGTCTTACTTTATATGCGATGTTTTAGGAGTTGTTCAATCCTTCGCAATTTAGTTCAGAAGCAGTTAAAAGAACCAAGCAGGAGGCGTGTCACTAGTTGGCACGCCTCCTTTTACATTATGGCAAGATTAATATGAAAGCTATTCACAGATTTGCAGCAAAGTGTAGATTAGCAATGCAAGCACGTTTATCACACTCGCTTATGCAGCGACCACACCCAAGACATGCTTCAGTGTCAACAAAAGGATTAGTGTCGCAATGCATTTCTTTTTTTCAGCGGCAAGAAGCACAACAGTACAGAAAAGACATGATATTTATTGAATACCATGTCTTTTCTGTGCAACATCATTTGCGTAAAGTTCTTATTTCCAGCGTTGGCCTGGACTACCAGGCGGAAGCGGCAAAAAAGCTCCACATTTTCCGCATTTAAGTGCGCCTGCTTCATTTTTAGTACCACAATATGGACAAGTACCTTTACTTATACCAGGGCGTGGTTTTCCGTTGCATTTCCCGCACCCAATACATGTCTGGCACATACTCTTCACCGCCTTCAATTCGCGTTTTTTGCGCTATTTTACATCAACAACTAGCGCAAAAAAGAAAGAGGATGATTACACCCACTAATTACTAATAGGTAAACCATCCTCTCATTTTCATTTACATGAGCAATCTAGACCTTTTAGGCCGCACAAACAAACCTAGTCACACAACTCGCTTCTAACAAAGCCACATGGCGCTACATCCACACGCTTTTGCTATATAAAGCGCATTTGATATGACCATCTTGCAGAAGCGGTTGTGTACCAGTAGATGTTTAATTCGAAGCTCCTGGTGCTTTTGGTGCACCTGGTGCGCCTGGCATACCTGGCGCTTTTGGTGCCCCTGGTGCTCCTGGCGCTCCTGGCGCTTTTGGCATTCCGGGCGCCCCTGGTGCTCCTGCTGCTCCTGGCATGCCAGGAATGCCGCCTCCAAGAGCGGCACCGCATTCAGGACATTCCGAAGCCATAGAATCAACATCTGCCCCACACTCTGGACAAGATTTTGTAATTGCAGCTGGTCTAAAACACATAAACTTTCTCCTAAAACTAGCGCAGGTTCTAAACGTACAAACCCGCTTGGTTAAAACATATATGCAAGCTGGACCAGAAACTAGATTCCTAGTCCAGCTGTACACGTTTTAAAACTCTGCCCTATAAAGCATTTGACTGAACTGTTTCACTTCTACAAAAACTAGTTCTTTAACGCCTTACTCAAAAATGAAACTATTTTTCAAGGCAGAACAAAGATTGGTTTGGTTTTGTTACCAATTCCTTTACCAATTCTTCAATATCACCATACTTTAAGCAGCGTGCCTGGCAATGCTTAACGCAAGTAGGACGCGTATCGCCATTTACTGGTAAGCGATTTACGCATTGGTCACACAAGTCGGTGATGAATGGCATGTTAATGCAGCTCCATTTCTTTTCACCAATTTGATAAGGTCCTTCCTGAACAACTCTAATACCAGCGTGAGTGCCAGGAAAATCGTGAGACAACTCTACAGCGCACGCCATTTCACATGTATGGCAACCAGAACACCACTCATAATCAACCAAAATACCTTTTGCCATGATTATTCCTCCTCGTCGTGACCCAATGGGTTTGCCATAGTGTTGTAGTCGCCTTCTTCGCACTTGTACAAGCGACAAAGAACGGTCTTGTAGTTGGAACCAAAACCTGAGCGACCTGGGTCATAAG
>CAZRFO010000141.1:0-4353 GCA_964599515.1 uncultured Eggerthellaceae bacterium
GCAAAAAGGCGACAAGCTAGCAAACTATCTTGCTATGTTTGGTCATTTGTGTTCGGATATCAATCAAGGCGCGCTCAACGCAATTCTTCCGTTTTTGATTGTCGCGCACGATTTCTCATACACAGCTGTTGCCATGCTCGTTTTTGCTGCAAACGCTGGATCTGCTGTTATTCAGCCATTGTTCGGATGGCTTGGAGACAAAAAATCGTGCCCGTGGCTTATGGCGCTGGGCGTTTTCTTGGCTGGATTTGGCATGTGTGGCATTGGATTTTCCAACGACTACGCCACCATTGTTGTGTTTGCCATGATTTCTGGTATTGGTGTTGCCATGTTTCATCCAGAAGGCGGGCGCATTGCAAATCTTGCAGCTACAAGTACAAAAGCAAAAGGCATGAGTATTTTTGCAGTTGGAGGAAACATTGGTTTTTTTGTTGGGCCTGCACTAACTGCTATTTTCCTTACAGCATTTGGTATGCACGGAACACTTGTGTTTTTGTTCCCAACTACCATTTGCGCAATTGTTTTGCTAGGTTTTAACAAACGCTTCAAAGCGCTTGGAACTGCCAATAAAAACGCACAAGCTCAGTCAGGCGAAGAGTCAGAAAGCTGGGGAAAGTTTTGGCTGGTCATGGCTGTGCTTTCGCTCCGTTCCATTATTTCATACGGAATTATGGCATTTGTCCCGCTCTTCATGATGGACGTGCTTGGACAAACAGAAACAGTAAGCTCGCTCACGTTGTCTATTTATTCCATCGCAGGCGCCTTTGCCACAATTGCATCGGGTAGTGTGTCGGAACGAGTTGGAATCCACCGCTTGATGATTGTTTGTTTAGGTGTGTCTACACTGCTTATTGCTATGTTTGCGTTTAATACATCGTTTCCTGTGGCAGTTGTAATTGCTGTTGCGCTTTCTGTTCTGAACAGCTTGATGCATCCGTCTACCGTGGCACTTGGAATGAGTTATGTGCCGCGCCATTTGGGTATGGCGTCTGGATTTTCTTATGGTGTTACCGTTGCTGCTGGTGGCATGGCAGAGCCGTTTCTTGGAATGGCGGGGGATGCCATTGGTCTTGTTCCTGTAATGCTTGCGCTTGCAGCTGTGAGTGCCGCCGCAGTTGCGTTAGGATTTGTTGTCAAACGCGCGGATAGCGCTGCACGCAAATAAGACAGACTGAGTTGATAAATTGCGCTACGCCAGTTGCTAGACTAGTGAATAAATCAGACGAAGTGAACGAACGCTTGAGTGTGTAAACACTCAAGCGTTCGTGTAGTTAAAGACGCATTGGAAACCACTTAAACCTATCTAGCACTTGCGTTTTCTGTGGGCAATTGTGGTAACGGCGGCAACAGCAGAAGCGCTGAAGAATGCAGTCATGAGTGCAACTAGGAGAGTCGTGTCGGTATCGCCAGTTTTCGCTATGCTAGACGAATTGTTGTCGTCCGGGCCACCTTCGCCGCCTGCCTCATCGGAACTTTTTCCTTGGTCGTCCTGTGAATCATCGCCATCGTCGCTGTCTGGGTCTGTTGGTTCCTTAGAGTCGTCCCCAGAATCGTCTCCAGAGTCGCTTTGCAAATCGTCAAGCAGGTAGCTTGCAATAAGCTCGTTTGACTTGCTGAAGCCTTCTGCTTCTGCCCACACAGTAATTGTATGTGTGACCTGGGCGTTTTCTTGTCCGCTTAGCACAATGCCAGTTTCAGGATTGTATGTTTGCTCGCTTCCATCATCAAGTTTGTATTTGATTACAGCGTTTTCTGTACCGCATGTTGCATGTACGGTAAGGCTTGTTTGCTTGAATGTTCCAGAATCAACATCTAGCTTAGGTGCTTCTGCCTGTGGTAAATCTTGCTTTTCTGTTACATTTACTTGAAGCGCGTACGTGTAGTTAGAATCTTGCGAGTCCGGCAGCGCAACATCAGAATCTGCCGTGATATCTAGAGGAATGTATGCGGTCCCACTGCTTGTAACGGCACCATATTCATCAACGATTGCGCTGTAATTTCCGCTTTCTTTGGCAATTGGAAGACTTGTTGCTTTTTCGCCCGTAAGGCTTTCAACGTAAGCTACAACATTTGCGGGAAGCGTATCTTTCAACTCCGCCAACGATGTCCCGCTTTGGACAGTAATTGAACCACCAGTAACTCTTGTAACCTTAGGCTTTGACGTTGTAATTGGTTTGCCTTTAAGCACAATGTTTCCCACAGAATTTACGTTGACAGTCTGAATCTGATTTTCTTCTGAATCCCCATAGGTAAGAATGACGTTTTCTGCTGTGGCATTGTAGTTGAAGTCAAGCTCCTTTTGCTGGCTTGCGTAAATACAAATCTCCGGCGTGTATGTTGTGTTGTAGTCGGCTTTTCCAAGGCTTGCAAGGTTTTCTTCACCATTTATGTTTACGTACCAGTGAAGAAATACGTCTGCAGTTTTTGCCACGCCGTTTGCGGTCCATGAAAGCGTGGCTTTAGTTGGAAGTTGCACGCCGCCTTCTGGTTTATCTGTGTTCAAAGCAACATCGCTAGCAATAATTGTGCCGTATTCCGATTTCACAGAATTGCTTTCAACACTTAAAACTCCATTTGTAAGCGAAGCAGCTTTTGCCGTGGAAGACGTTGAGGATTCTTCGCTATCTCCACTGAACTTTATAGTCACAGATTCCTTGTTTAAGCTGGTGCTAAGCTTCAAGTACTGCTTTGTTGTTTCTTGGATGTCTGCCTTGAAGTAGTAGCTGCAGTTGTTGTTGGCTTTTTCGGACGCGGCTACGTCTCCAGATGCGGTAACTTCATACCACGTGATGTCTATTTCTTTTTCTTGGACAATATTGTCATCGTCTGTCCAAGAAAGTGTTGCTGTTTTTGCAAGACTTTCGCCACCTTTTGGAGTGTCAACGTTCAAAGTTAACTTGTCTACTGGCGTGACGTATCCTGCGGTCAAAAATACGGAATTAGCAGGCATTTTGAATGTTGTGAGAGAAGACTTCTGGTTTTTTAAATCTGTTAGAGAAATTCCAGTTGCAGAAACCCACTTCCAGAACCATTCGCCTTCTTTTTGTCCGTTTGTTGCAACGGTATCGCCCTGTTTCCAACTGCCGTATTTTTCGCCATTAATTACCACGTAGTAGCTTTTTTCTGTTGCGCCCCAGCGAAGAAACATACATTTGTCGCTGTATCTATGTTGAATGTAGAGCGAAGGAAGGTTGGAAAAGAACATGCCTTCTGTGAAGGTGGTTTGGTTTGTTGCGACCTGGATCCCGTTGGATGGCACATTGCCTATTTCAACTCTAATGCCAATGGCAGACTTAGAAGAAGGTGCAGATGCTAAATAAGCTTGCGAAGCAGCGCCAGTTTGAAGGTAAAGGTCGTCATCAAGAACGCCATCGCTTGAGGCTGCGCGTTTGTTGTCCAACACATAAACCACGCCCGTTAAAGAGATGTCTTTAAGGCTGTCGCAATATATGCCGCCGCCTGCGGTGTTTGCAGTGTTGTTGATAATTGTGCAGTCAGAAATTGTGTTGTGGCTGTCGTTGTTGTAGATGCCCGCACCTTTGTCTGCCGTGTTTTCAGAGATTACGCCTCCGCTTATTGTTGCCTTTTCTTGGTTTAAGTAAATGCCACCGCCTGCAGTGTCTGCTCGGTTGCCGTTTATGTAGCAGTCATCGCTCATGTTCAATGTACAGTTGTCGCTATTTACGTAAACGCCGCCACCTTGTTTATCTGCGCGGTTGCCATTTATGTGGCTTCCGCCGCTCATGCTTATAGAGCAGCTGTCTCCGTTTACATAAACGCCTCCACCGTAGTCATATGCATAGTTGGAATCTATGAGCGCCTTGTTTTTCATCACAAGTTTGCAGTTGTTTCCTGCCATTTGAATGCCGCCACCTGCGGCTGTCCAAACGCTGCTTTTGGTGAAGTTGCCAACAACGGCAACATTGTCAAGAGTAAGCGTTGCGCCTTCGTGCATGTGAATGCCGCCTGCGCCATTTGTACTAAGGCCGCCGTTAATGAAGCCGCCGCTTGTGACCCAATTGAATTTGTAATTAGATTCGCCGTCAATACTATCGCGGTCAAAATCAACGCAGCGAACATCTGCGCTTTTGTTTGGGTTGTTGTTGCCAAGAAGCGTGAGACTTGAGTTTGATTCCATCTCTATGACTTCGCCATTTGTTTCATATTCTTTGTGAGTTCTTGAAATGATGCAGCCATTCATTTCTATTGTTACATTCTTACCAGAACTTACAACAAGGCGCGAATCAAGCTGCCAATTAGATTGCATGACTATCTTTGTGCCAGAAAGTGCTGCGTTCCAAGCGCTGCTAACAGAAGTGTAGGTTTGAGTGCCATCTTCTGTACTTGCTACTA
>CAZRFO010000142.1:0-4344 GCA_964599515.1 uncultured Eggerthellaceae bacterium
CAATACCAGAAACTATTTGGCTTGGTTCAAGTGTTTCTATATCTATTAAATAATTTTCCTTCTGAAAGGGCAATCAATGGAAACAACAGAATTGCACGAAAATAAAAAACCAAAATATGTCATTGAAGCGGCTGCTATAACAACATGTGGTCCGATTCGTGAAGAAAACCAAGATGCAATTGTTCTGAGTGGAAAAATAGCGCAGCGTTCAGAAACAATTCTTAGTGGTAGCTCGTCTCTAGAGAAACCTTTCTCTGCTGCCGTAATAGATGGTATGGGTGGATATGCTGGCGGTGCAGATGCAGCATGCCTAGTTGCTACGGCTTTGTCTAAATATGATTTATCCGGAAAAACATCTAGTGAAATTGACAATTATTTTTACGGCTTGTCAAAGAAAGTTTTGCAAGCCGGGCAGGCGTGGCAAATGCCAAAAATGGGTGCGGCATTTGCTATGCTTACTTTAAAAAATGATGTAGTTACTGTTGCCAATGTTGGAGATTGTAGAATTTATAAGTATCTTCCTGATGAAGAAATACTTGCTCAGATTTCCGAGGACGATAGACTTAGAAATGGTCACGGTATTACGCAATCAATCGGCTGCGTTTTGTCAGAATTGGATTCTCATCCTTTTTCAGAATCAGTACAGGCTGGAACACGTTTTCTTATTTGTAGCGATGGTGTTTGGGGAACTATAAACGAGGATGATTTGCAGCTTATAGCTGAAAAAAATATGAGTGCGACCGATGTTGTTTGCACTATTGCAGAACGTTGCTATAAAGAAAATGCTACAGATAATTGCTCGATTGTGTTTATTAAAATAAAGGATGCCTTTGTTGGAGGACGCGCAATATGAGCGATAAAACTGTTAGGGAAGAAAACGTTGCAGATACTACAATAAGAGAAAGAGTGGGCGCTAACGTAACTACTCGAGAAGAAGCGGATGCTAATGAAACCATTCGTGAAGACGTGGTTCCAAACGCAACCATCCAAGAAGAAGCTTATGTCAACGCAACTATTCAAGATAGACCACTATTTGCTACTGTTCGTGAACAGGAATATTATGTTCGTGAAGGTGATAGTGCTCCTACTTTCTTGCAAAACGATGCTGTTCAAAATGTGGCAAGTGCACCAACTATTAGGGAAACTACAGATGCGTCTACCTTTTTTGAGTCAGTAGATGCAGCGAGATCCTTTGAAACAATTATGGAATCGCCGCAGCAGTCTGGGCAGACTCTGCAAGAAATAAATTCGTCAGTACATAGTCAAGCGACGCAGCAGGAAGCAAACAGTAATCTTACGCTCCAAGAAACCAATGTGGACCAAAGTTCATCACCACGCGCGAATCTTCCACGTACTGTTGAACTTGAATATGAATGGGTTCGTGACTTGAAGGTCGCAAGTGGCGAGGCATATGTTTCAATTATTCGCGAAAGAGCAACAGGCGTAGAACGATTTTTTAAACATTACCACTCAGGGATTTATCCCGATGGTGATGTTTTGTCCATTTTGCAAGAAGACAGCAATAAAGAACATGTTGTTCAAATTATAGATTTTTCTTCTGACCCAGAAGATGCTTGGGAAATACAAGAATACTGTCCGCTAGGCACTCTTGGCGCTGGGGAATGGGTTTCTGCACATGCGTATCCTTATGATGATAAAACGTTGCAGCAGATCGTGTACCAAGTAAGTGAAGCAATTCATCATATTCACCATATTGGATCTGGATTAGCGCATCGCGATATAAAGCCTTCAAATATTCTTATCAGGAGTGATGGTCCGCTAAATTTGGTTTTGACTGACTTTGGCATTGCAAGGGCTGATCAATTGGTAACGCATAGAACAACATTCGCAGGAACAAACGCATATGCAGCCCCAGAGGCGCATCAGGGGGAGTCATCGCAAAAGTCAGACTGGTTTTCGCTGGGTGCAATTGTATATGAACTAATTACAGGTCAAAAGTTGCTTACGTCTAAAGTGCCAGTTGAATCAAGCGCACACGAGTTTAGCGCAAATTGTCTGTCGGGCGCTTACTATGGCAGGGTGGAAGATATTCCAGAAGACATTGAACGATGGAAATTGCTTATAAAAGGTTTAGTTGAGTATGACCATAACTATCGCTGGGGTTACGCTGAAGTTAATAGATGGAGAAATGGGGAATCTCCAGCAGTATATTGGAGTGTGCTACAAAACAGATATGCTGGAGTTGCGGTTGAAAAAAGATATCAGCCATCATGGTGTGATGAATTAATAACAACGCCAGACCAACTTGCAAAAAGTATTGGCAAAAATTGGAATAATGCAAAAAAGGCATTGGCTGGGCGAGAAGCAGAAAGAATAAAAGAATTTCTATCAAATTACGCAGATCAACCTGGTATGAGCGATGTTTTTGCTTTGCTGGATAGCAAAAAATCTTTGGATTCCAAACTTTTCGAATTGCAGCTCATGCTTGACCCTGGTAATGCTCCTGCATTTGAAGGAATTAGCATTGATACTGAAACGCTCAAAAAGCAAATTGAAATTGCGTATGAAAAAGACGCGGGCGCGCGAATATGGCTTAGAAAGCTTGTTAGGTCAAATGCGCTTATAAGTTATGGCGAATATAAAGAGAGTAATACAGCATCTGTTGCAGGAAAAAAACTAAAGGAATGGTATGAACAAGCAGAAGCTGTTAAAAAAGAGGCTCCTAGAGAATATGAAAGTGTTGCAAATGAAGCGTTTTTGGATGCATTGCCAGAACTTTTTGAATTAGCTTTCAATTGGAAAGATAAAAATGGCAAGTAATCTAACCATAGAAAATATTCGTGATAAAGCAAAAGATTATGCCGATTCATCTTTTGATTATACGGGGTGGACACGAAATGTAAAAAACCTTGTTAGAGAGGCAGATGAAGACAATTGGGGTACTTATATTGTTGCTTGTGCTCTTTTAGAGGAAGCAATTCCAAGTGTTGATAAAAACCAAAAAATTCGAAACGTTGACTATAAAGAAAAACTCAGTGAATTTATTGGGCAATTAGCTAAGGTAACAAGAACAAATAGCGTAACGTGCGCAGTTTTGTCTGGAATTATTGCCTCTATAATTGCCGTAATGCTGTATGGTGGTTCGTTTCAAGTGTATATAACTAGAGTTGCAGCCGTAGTTATTAACCCAGCAATAAGTGATTACGGGGCTATTTTATTCGCTATCAGCGGGGGTGCTTTTTCTGGGTATGCATTAGGGGCTCGCGCGGATTGTTTAAACATAGATGGAACGACTTCGCATATTGTTTCATGTTTAACAGGAATTTTAAGCCCGTTTTTATGCGTAATGTTTCCACCAGTTGTGTTGCTTTCAGCATGGTGCGCATGGCATGCGTCCGTCAAACCTGCTGCAAAGCTGGTTTCCTTTTCAAGGCAAAGTTCATTTAGAGCGGTTGGCAAAAGAAGAAACATGCGCGCAAAAGATTCGCGAGCCCCGCTGTTTGTAAAGGATGCTCTCAGATTAGCAAACAAATATTGCTCCAAGGATGATGAAATAGGAGAAATGTCACGCAAAGTTTTATCTGCTAATCAGTGTGATTACGGTTCATTTGCTGTTTGGTGCAAGATTTTGACTAGATATCAAACGAATGAAAGAATCAACAATGTGCTTAATAGAAGAAATGTCAGGGCAAGCGAACTATTTGAAAATGTCATCCGTGAAACTGTCGTTGGCGGCGCGCAGGACACAGTTGGTTTTTCGTGGTTGAGCAATACAATAAGTGGTCTTAGGAATAGCGCAAGGCGTATGGTAATCATCAGGAGTGTTTGTAGCTCTTTAGTAACGGCACTAATTCTTCTTGGGACTAGCAGTTTTGGAACATATTCAGCTAAAAACTCGCTTGCTGTAATTGTGAACAACTCCAGAATTTTTCTTTTTCTTGTTGTTATAGCTTGCGTTATTGTTGCACTTAAATTGGCAGTTAAAGTTAATGCAACAATTGATTTCGATGAACACGGTAAACGCAAAGCCAGTATTGCGTGGCCAGCATGGTACACAGCGTGGTTAATAATGATTGGCATATTCTTGATTTATATTTTGTCGATGATCTAATGCCTGTTTGTTGTGTTTGTTTGCTGCTAAAGGCTTCATAAACACTGAGATTGTGAACACCAATGGTGTGCCTCACTACGTACTCGGCTTCATCGCTCCCAAGATTACCCAAAGAAATTTCTAAAACGCAGCAAGAAGGTCAGCAAAACATCCCTCCTTCGCAGAATTTTTGGCGCTTGCCTTTGAAAAGCCGCTACTTTATCTAAAACTCTCTTGAAAAAGTTGGTAATTGACACAAATGATGGTTCTTATCTTGTCCATACATCAATTTT
>CAZRFO010000143.1:0-4310 GCA_964599515.1 uncultured Eggerthellaceae bacterium
AAATTGCAACTAAAGCTAGTGCCAAAATGGAGCCTACAAGACCAAATATCCACATGCCAGACCAGTCAGTCGCAGCCAAAATTGGGTTTGCAGCACCAGTGCAAATAAGCATGCCGACACCTACATTTGCACCCCATACACCAGATGCAAGACCGCGCTTTGAAGGCTCATACCATGCAGAAATAATTACTGGTCCAGCTGTCATTGTTGCGCCATATCCAACGCCTTCCATAATACGGGCAGCAAGAATAGCTGCATCCGTTGTGAAGAACAAACTGAAGACGTTGCCAATAATTGTCACGATTATTGCTGCAGACACAACTTTACGTGCGCCGAAACGGTCAATTAGTGTTCCGCCAATAAGACCCATAACAATTGCAGCTGCAGAAAATGCCGTCATAAGCAAACCCTGAGTTGTATATGAAATGCCCAAGCATTCAATCATTGAAGGCTGAGACGGTGGGACTTTGCCGTACTCAAAACTAATAAAGATGGAAGCGATGATTATCGCCCATACTGGAATCCATGCTGCCTTTTTTGTCATTTTGTTTCCTTTCCTTTTGCGTACATCCATTTGCCAAAAGCTAACACATTACTTGTTCAAAGTTAGCCTTGGAGGGGGAGGCAAAAAATGCACACGGATTTTACTTTCTATTGCTTGCATACTGGTCGACTGCATGCCAAGCACTTGCGACCAGTATGTTGTATACGAACCACCTGCTAATTGTTTATTAGCAACCCACAGATTGACTTCTACTTACCACAAATTACCTATGGGCGAAATATAGCCCGACGCGGGTTTCCTTCTAGTTTTAACGCTAGTTCTTCGACATCGCCAAACTCAAGACATTGCGCTTGGCAGTGATGAACACATGTTGGCAACTTCCCTTGCGATTGTCGCTCTTCACATAAGTCGCACTGATCTGTTGGCACCGCCAAATAGCTATACTGCCATTTATCTGGTGCGTATTCCCATGGTCCAACTTCTACAATCTTAATTCCAAACTGGTCGGTTGGAAAACCATGTTCCATTTGACATGCAACTTCGCATGTATGGCACCCTGTACACCAACCGTAATCTATAAGAATTGCTTTATCTGCCATTTCTATTCACCCTCTTCAGCGCGGTAAATTTTGCAAAGAAGCGTTTTGTAGTTTGCGCCAAAGCCGCTTTTTCCGCAGTTATACGCCATCAAGTTTGCAACATTAAGGTCCTGCATTCCAAACAGACCGTCTTCCAAAGAACCTGGAGCCTCTGGTAACCACCAAGCATGGTCTGTTGAGCAAACACGCTCATCAACAATAGGAGTTTCTACAACTTTGCGTTTGCAACGTCCACGTTCGTTTTCAACCCAAACCCAGTCACCGTTGTGAACACCATACTTTTTAGCAGTATTAGGGTTCACAAGAATTTCTGCATCTGGATGCAATGCACGAAGATGTTCAACATTCCTGTGTTCAGAGTGGAACATAGACCAAATGCGGGCGCCTGTGGTTAAAACAAGAGGATACTTTTCATACGATTCCGGCGTTGCAACAGGGCCCGGAGTTGGCTCTTCAAAGCTTGGTAGAGGGTCTAGAGCGGCTTTGTTGTAGTAATGAGACCAAAGTTCAATGCGCCCTGTTGGCGTCTGGAAACCAACATTGCCATCGTCGCGGAGTTTTCCGTTTTCGTGCATGTGATATTCAAATGCAGGATATCCAGGAGACAACTCTTGCATTTCTTCAAATGTATAACCAGTCTCTGCAATAATAGAAGAATACATTTCTTCGGCTGTTTCCCAAGGCCAAGCATAAGGAGCAATTCTGCGACCAATTTCCAAGCAAATTTCCATATCGGATTTGCTTTCGCCCAAAGGCTCAATAACCTTATTGATAGTTTCTGCACGCTGCATACCATCACCAATACGAATTCCGTTGCGCTCTGGGAATGTGCATGCTGGCAAGAAAATATCTGCAAGAGCCATTGCTGTTGGGTTCATGAACAGGTCAACGTAAACTATGAAATCATAATTTAGATGCGCAAGACGAGTACGTTCTGGGTCTACGCCTGTGCATGTTAAGAAGTTTGTTGTTTGGAGCCATGCGGCACGCAACTTATATGGTTGTCCAGTTTCTAGCGTTTTAATAAGTTCATCTGTTGCGCATTCTTGGAAACCAAGATTTAAAAGCGGGTATTCAGGAAGACCAATACGCTTGTTGTATTGCTCCGGCGTTAGGAATTCACTTCCCCATCCAGCTGCATAGTAAAGAATAGAAGGAGGCACAACCATAGCGCCGGGCTTATCCATGTGACCGCAAATTTCAAACATAGCCAGAAGAGCTTGCGCCGTTGGGATTGTTTCCTTAGTTTGATCGATTGCAACACCCCATTGAAGAATTGCATTTTCTGCGTTTGCTATCATGTGCGCAGCCTGTACAATCTTTTCTTCTGGAACCCATGTTATTTCTGCAACTTTTTCAACTGGATACTCTTTTGAACGTTCTGCAAGTTCATTAAATCCATAGCACCAATAATCAACAAATTGGTGGTCATAAAGATCTTCTTCAATGATGATTTTAATCATGCCCAAAGCTAGCGCGGCATCGGTACCAGGACGAATTTGCAAATACAATTCAGAATGTGCGCCAAGCCATGTAAGGCGTGGGTCAATAGTTAGGGCTTTGCTTCCGCGCTTCATGCAGTCAATAATCCAGTGACCATACAAGCCGTCAGAATTAGACACAACAGGGTTGTTCCCCCAAATAACAATTAGTTCTGGCAAAACCCAATTTGGATTGTCATAACGGTCTGGATATTGCTGCGAATAATCGCCCAACCAAAATGAACCAGTATTTGCAAAGCACCCAGCAACGCGTGGGGAATAACAAGATTGACCAGACATAGCAAATACAAAGTTTGGAGAGCCAAAACCCCATGCAAGACGCGTAATATATTGTCCAATATCGCGTCCGGTGCCCGAATAAAATGTTATAGCTTCAGGGCCGTATTTTTCTTTAATATCAAGAAACTTGGTAGCAATTGTGTCATAGGCTTCATCCCATGTTATTTGCTCCCACTTGTCTTTGCCTCTGTCTTCTTTTGCACGCTTCATTGGATGAAGAATTCTGTCTTTATGATAAATTACTTCTGGTAACGCAAAACATCTACAGCACAAACGACCTTGGTTAAATGGGTTTTCTTTATCTCCCTCAACCTTAACTAACTTACCTTCATCGTTTGTGTACATCAACAATCCGCACCCTAAATGACATCCAGGTGCAGACCATGCACTGCCGCGAGTAACATGTAGCCCGTTTTCGTCATAGCGAAACGGCTTTTCATGTTCCACTAAAGCATAGTCCCTTTTTTCCCTTGCGCCTGTAACAAACGCCTGCTGATCTATCATTTCGGACAATGCAACCACTCCTCTCAAATGTAATTTGCTTTTACTAACAAAGCCCAGCTTTCGCGCCGGCAAGCGATAATTGACTGTACTTTGTCATTGGTGGTAGCATGCCGTGTGCAAATCTAAACTACAATCACCGAGGAATTCGTATTTTCTTGGTATTAATCAGGATTAGAAACACACGGGGGGAATATGACCGATGGTATTAGAGACGCAGAAAATGTGCGTCTAGCTGGGAAAAGCATTATTGTCACAACATTGGGGGTTTTGGCACTTGGCTTTTACTGGGCTTGGATTTTTAGCTGCTTTTCATCAAATGTAATGAATCCATTTGGACAAGATTTCATAATTGATTACCAATTTCTATTGGTAATTGCAGCTGGATTTTCGGCTTTTTCAATGGGTTTAACATCCATAGCTCCACTAAAGCTAGAAGTATTTTTTAGAAGCTCTTTGGGCTCTATTATCATTGCCATATTTGCAATGCTAGCTGGCATTCCCTCTTTAATGTACCAGTTAGGTTTTCCACTAGATTTCCCATTACTAGTTACGCTTTGGTGTATAGGCATGTGTGCGTCAACTTTTGTCTACCTTAAAACTGCTCCGTTTCTTGTTTGGCTTAGAAGAAGCAAGCTATCACGTTGTATTGGACTAAGCTTTCTTGCTGCAGCAATAGGATATTCTTTAGCACAAATACTTGTTCCTGTAGCTGGTGCAGGTGCGGTTATGATTTACCCAGTTCTTTCAATAGCATGTTCGCAAGAATGTGAGCACCAAATGGAAGAAAACGAAAAAACTTCCAGTTCAAACGTACAAATTGCGCAAAGAGACAGTCTTCAAGGAAAGCTGAAGGAGCTTGTTCGTTATGCTCCATCAACTCTAATTTATTCCATTTCGTTTGGGTTTGTTTCTGCTGTTGCT
>CAZRFO010000144.1:0-4282 GCA_964599515.1 uncultured Eggerthellaceae bacterium
TTCAACAAGCTTTTCGCGCTGCTCGTTGTCCACCGTTGTCCTCCTTTAACGTGGGATGAAAAAGGGCAACTTGGCAAGCATTGTATTGCAATAGAAGCGCCCTTTAAAAATTTCTATCGCATTTTACTACGAGTTTATAGCGGGTGCAGAAATAGTATTGATTCCTTATTAAATCAAGATATAGCGAATGCTGAAAGGGAAAAATTTGTGGTTTCTCATATAAACGAACAGCCAGTAGACACTGGGGGGATGTGTCTACTGGCTGTTCTGTGTTTCAGACCTTCTCCAATATAAGACATGCGCCAATAGTTGTCAATGACAAATTTAAAAATTTTTTTATTTTTTTGTAAGGGCGCCATGTCTGTCGCCGCTTGATTGCAACCGCAACCTGGACGCTGCAATGTTAAATTGGACGGATGCTCAGCTTACAAATTCAATTAACTAAACCACCATACTTGTTCAAAAAATAATTCAGCCCCGCCTTCGTTTTAAAGTACGGGGCTGTTTTGGTTTTGAGCCTTAGTTTTAGCTGGCGCGTTCTAGCTGCAAATTAAGGGCGAAGACCCATGCCACCTTCAAGCGTGATTGTTTCGCCAGACATGTATTTGAAATCTGGAGTTGCAAGTTGTACGCAAACTCTGCCAATTTCTGTTTCAACGTTTCCGTAATGCCCCATAGGTGGCATCTTCACGTTTGCCTCAAATGCCTCTGGATATTGAAGCTTGAAGTTTTCAAGCGCAGCTGTCCAAGCAAGTGGGCACACGATGTTTACGTTGATTCCGTCTGGACCCCATTCGGTAGCAGCTACACGAGAAAGCCCGCGAATGCCTTCTTTTGCAGCTGCATATGCGCACTGTCCAAAGTTGCCAAACAAGCCAGCGCCAGAAGCAAAGTTGATAACGCTTCCCTTAGATTCTTTGAGGTAAGGATAGCAAGCCTTCATGTAATAGAAAGCAGCGTAAAGGCCTGAATACAATGCAAGGTCAAACTGCTCTGTTGTGTGTTCTGCTAGCGGAACACCAGATGCAGAAGCCTGAGCGTTGTTGATAAGCACCTGAATGCCGCCAAATTTTTCAACAGCCTGGCGAACAACTTCTTTTGTAACTTCTTCGTTGTTGGCACCTGCATTTACGTCTGCTTGCACGCACAAAACCTCAATGCCATACAAGCGCTCAAGTTCTTCTTTGGCTGCTTCTAGTTTTGCAACATTGCGCCCAGTAATTACAAGGTTTGCGCCTTCCTTAGCATATGCTGTTGCAATGCCGTAACCAATTGAGCCGCAACTTCCGTCTTGAAGTGTTGCGCGGCCAGCGCCTGTGATGATAACGGTTTTGCCAGTGAAAAATCCCATGATTCAGCCCTCTCTTTCGGTTGGTTTATTGAAACGAGCTTTTAGTGCTTGCATATTTTGCGCATCGTCTTACGCGCTACTCATATGTTTTACACATACGCAAATATTACCAAAAGCTAAAACACGTTTATATATGCACCTTTGCGAACGGCGCAAGTTAAACAAAAAAACATGTGATATTTTTTCCACATAATTTATATTCAAATTACCGGAGTTTGGTCTATAATATGAAGGCTTATACGTAAAGACAGGATGATTATTGGAGGTCGCTGTGTTAAAGGCGATTATCGTTGACGACGAAGCACCAGCGCGCTCAGAGTTGCATTTTCTGTTGGACGAAATTGGCCAAACAGAAGTTGTGGCAGAAGCGGCAAGTGTGCGTGAAGCTATAGAGAAGTTGAAGGAATATCCGTGTGACGTGATGTTTCTTGACATTAACATGCCAGAAGCTACTGGTTTGCAGCTTGCAGATGCAATGCAGCGTTTGAAGTTCCCACCTGCAGTTGTGTTTGTTACTGCTTACAGTGAACATGCTCTAGATGCATTTAAAGTAAACGCAATTGACTACTTGGTAAAGCCAGTTGAAACTGAACGTTTGCAGCAGGCAATCGCTCGCGTGCGTGAACATGTTGCTTTGCATGCACAGGCTCAGCATTCAGAGCGCATTCCTGTAGAAAAGGGCGGGAAGAAAATCCTTGTGAGCATAGACAAGATTCGTTTTGTTATGGCACGCGATGACTACGCTTACTTGCAAACAGACACAGACAGGTATTTTTCAACTGTTAGCTTAGCGCAGCTTGAAAAGCGCCTTGATGGACACGGCTTCTTCCGCGTGCATCGCGGCTACTTGGTAAATCTTTCTATGGTGGAAGAAATTGAGTCGGTTGCTGGCGGCACGCTTTTGCTTACGCTTTCTGGTGTAGAAGAAAAGATTCCGGTTTCACGCCGTAGAGTTTCTTCGTTGAAGAAGGCACTTGGTATTTAACAAATGTGACGCTTTGCGCCACGCAAAGAAATTTTTTGGAACCTGTAACGGAAGCGTTGCAGGTTTCATGTTATAAGGGAAGAATTTTTCTTCTCAAATTGTGGCAAAATGCCTTGAAGAAGGTTAGGTAAAAGGCTAAGCAAAAGCTAAGCGAAGGCTAAGTAAAAGCCAAGCGAAGGCTAAGTAAAAGCCAAGCAAAAACCAGTTTGCCACAAAGAGCAAGACCTGCTTGACCTGCAATTTTGGTTGAGTAGAACAAGAGAAAAGAGGCATCTATGGTGCAATTAGATGATGCTAAAACATGTAGCGAAAATACCGGCAGTAATGATGGCGGTATTCAATGCGAAAAAGACACGTGTAAAGCTGCAGAAAAGCTTATAGAAAACAAAGTTGCAAGCAGAATCTTTGCAAAAGATGCAAGTCTTTATGATTTTTCTGACGAAGCCCTCAAGTGCGCAAGCGAATACATGGGCTGGACGGATTTAGCTTCAAACCCGCCGTATTCAATCCAGGAAATCCAAACATTTGCAGACCGCGCCGTTGCAAGTGGCGTTCGCACTGTTGTGCTTCTTGGACAAGGCGGTTCTACGCAGGCTTCTATGACTGTAACAAAGTACAACAAGATAGACAAAAACCGCGTAGATTTCCGCACCATCGATTCCGATTCTCCTGTGCGTTTTAGAAGTATTTTTGCAGAACTCGATCCGCAATCAACACTATTTTTGGTTTCGTCAAAAAGCGGCACAACGCTTGAGCCGCAAGAAGCGCTTTATGTTGTGAAGTCGTTTTTGCGTCAGGCTATGCCAGAACAAGAAATTCCTTGGCATTTAGTTGCCATTACAGACCCGGGTTCTTCACTTGCAAACCAAGCTATAGAAGAAGGTTGGCGTGGGCTTTTCTATGGCGAAGAATCTGTTGGTGGGCGATATTCTGCGCTTTCAGTATTTGGGCTTTTACCTGCGGCTTTAGTTGGAATAGATTTACGTTCATTTATGGAAAATGCCCGCATTGCAGAAAGCATTTGCAGCAAAGATAGCGAATCTAACCCAGCACTGCAACTAGCAGGGTTTTTGTATGACAACTACAAAGCAGGTCGCGATAAGTTTTCATTCTTGTCCCCAAAGCGCGGCCGTGTTTTGGGCTTGTGGATTGAGCAACTTGTGGCAGAAAGTCTTGGGAAAGAAGGCCATGGCATTCTTCCAAATATTGAGGTTGATTCGCTTCTTTTGGTAAAAGACCCGGGCGACCGCACGGCCATAATGTATGAAACAAAAAATGACCTGTGCGATGAAACAGTCAATTTCTTGCAGAGTTTAAATTACATAGACAAAAATGTTCCGCAACTTCGCTACAAAATTGATTCTGTTGATGAGCTGCCAATGCATTTCATTATGTGGGAATATGCCATTGCCATGTGCGGATACTTGATGGGCGTGTGCCCGTTTGACCAGCCCGATGTTGCTTCTGCAAAGGCGGCTGTTCTAAACATACTTGAATCTGGAATGCCTGAGCCTAGTTTTACGGAAGATACACTTCTTGGCGTGAAGATGGGCAAGGTTGAAGTAAGCATTTCATCTGCGCTTTTGGAAGGTTGCGGCGAAGGCGGCGCGCAAGGTAGTGCGGCTAATGCTGTGGCAGGCGCTGCTGCGGACGGTGCTGCTGGCTGTGGCTCTTGCAGCGCACCAAGTACGCTTGATGAAGCTCTTGCGTTGCTGTTTGGCAGTATTGAAGCGGGAGACTACTGCGCATGCTTGGCGTTTTTGCCTTACGCTGGCGAAGGAAGACGCGAGGCACTGGAGTCCATCCGTCACGATATTGCCGAAGTTTGTGGCGTTCCGTCCTGCTTGGAAGTTGGGCCACGTTATTTACACTCAACAGGCCAGCTCCATAAAGGCGGGCCAAATAACGGAGTGTTCCTCATCATTTCCGCAGATGAATTGACCGAT
>CAZRFO010000145.1:0-4265 GCA_964599515.1 uncultured Eggerthellaceae bacterium
TTGCGGCTGGTTGCACCACAATTCCAATGAGTGCGGGCAATACAGAGCGCCAAATTCGCGTTTTGCGCACCATGGGCTCTACAATCATTTGCTGCACACCTTCTTATGCAATGCATATTGCAGATACAGCAATTGCCATGGGAATTGACCCTAAAAAGGAATTTTCGCTAAAGTTTGGCATTCATGGCGCAGAACCTATGTCTGACAATTTCCGTCGCGAGCTGGAAGAAAAGCTTGGTTACAAAGTTCTTGACGTTTACGGCTTAACAGAAACCATGGGGCCAGGCGTTGCCATTGAATGCTGGGAGCAAACCGGTTTGCACTTGGCAGAAGACCACTTTATTGCAGAGATTATTGACCCAGCAACAGGCGAAGTTTTGCCAGATGGCGAATGGGGCGAACTTGTAATAACAACTGTTGACCGTGAGGCTAGTCCGGTTGTTCGCTACCGCACGCGCGACATCACTCGCATTTTACCTGGTGAGTGTGCATGTGGTCGCACCCATAAACGCATCGACCGCTTGCATGGCCGCACAGACGACATGCTTATCATTCGCGGCGTAAACGTATTCCCAAGCCAGATTGAAAACGTCATGAAGACCTTCCCAGAAATTTCTTCATGGTATCAAATTGAACTTACGAACCCTAACCACTTAGATGTTGTTACATTGAAGGCAGAACTCAACCCAGACTTTGACTTTGACCAGGTTGCAAGAATTGAGCAATTGCAAAAAGATATTCAAACACGTTGCAAGGCAGAGCTTTCTGTAAGCATTAAGGTTAAACTTGTAGAGCCTATGACAATCGCACGTTCTGAAGGCAAGGCAAAGCGCGTTATTGACATGAGAACAGGAGTTTTCAATGATTAATCAAGTTACTGTTTTTCTGGAAAACACTGAAGGCCGTCTTGCAAACTTATGCCGTGCAATGGCTGGCGCAGGCATAAACATGAAGGCTTTAAGCCTGGTAGACACTGCAGAATATGGCCTTGCTCGCATCATTTGTGACAAGCCAGATTATGCCGTTGCGTTTTTAGCTGAAGAAGGTTTCCGCGCGTTAAAGACTCCTGTTACAGCAATTGCCATTAACGATGTAGCTGGCGGCCTTGCAAAGCTTATGGACATCTTTGACGAAGCAGACGTAAATGTGCAATACGGATATTGCTTTAGCAGAAACGAAACAGCCATTGCAGTATTTAAGATTTCTGCCGCAGATGGTGTTGCAATTGCAGAAAGAATCACCAACGCTGGGTTTAGCATTTTGAAGGCTGAAGATTTATAAGATTTTGCTGGCGAAGGCGGCGGAAAGCAACAGCGCCGCCTGCGAACACAGCTTATAAGTACGGGCGAAATTGACACTGCAATTTGCGCTTTATCGTCAGCGTTGCTTGCAAACGAAATTTGCACCTCAAACAAAAGGCGCTGCCCATATTGGGGCAGGTGCACTAACAAGGCGCCGTCCGAATTGGGCGGCGCCTTTTTTCGTTACAATATGCACCATGCTGCTCAGAAGGCCTATTCTTTATAGGCTTTTAAACGCAAGAAGATTCATTTAACTATTAAGAACGACGAAGGTTTTGTACCTGCTGCTTTACCAAAGCATGATATTCGTCTTTCACCAAGTAATATGTAAGCGCCTCTAGGTTTGCATCAAAACCGGTGCCACGCCCAACAATCTTAAACCACTCTATCCCAAAATCCTGTGCAGTCTTATAGACTTCATCTGCGGTAAAGGTAATAGGGTCTCCCGGTTTGTGTTCAAAGAAACTTGGCTTATTTGCCGGGCAGGCAAATTCGTGTAAAACGCCTTCAAGCTGGTCTTTGCTGTTGTGCAGGTAGTGCTTTTGCCTGTTTGGACAATTAGGCTGACAATATTCGTTTACCATAAGTTCCAAGCGGTCGCGGTTTTTTATTTGAGACAAAAACGCATTGTCTTTACCTAAGTTATAGTTAAGAACTACATAGTCAAATTTTTCAAGTGCCTTGTTAAGTGTGGGCGCATCAAGAATTTCACGCGTTGTTGAAAGCACCAACCCAAGCCCGTAATGTTCTTTCACAAAGCGCGCAACTTCATCTGAATAGACAATTGCTTGCGCGTTTGCACGCGACGCTTCTTCTAAAATCATACGTGAATAAGGGCTGTTCAATTCGCGCTCACCAGCAAGCATATTCGTTAGAGTAAGACGCGCGTGAAGCCCGTACTCTTCTAACACAGAAAACGTCCACCGTACTTTTTCTCTTGAAAAAGGCTCAAGCGTTGCTGCACGTCCACCGTTTAAAGGACACGATGGAAAACAGCCATAAATGCTATCTATGCGAACGTTTTCACGCATCATTTCAGGTTGTTCGCTATAAAGTCTTGCAAAAAACAAGTTCAAACCAAGCGCACTTGTGAAATCTGGCAAAGTGTAATTAATCAACATATGCGTCCAATCTATGTGGTCTGACTTGCATCTGAATTTTCGAACAAAATATAGCACACAAGCATGTCTAAACTAGAAAAGAGAAAGCCTTTGCTCAAAATAAGCCCCCGTGGCTCCTCTTTCCTAGTGCAGACATGCTTAAGTGTACGCTCTAAAAAGCATGCATGGGAATGTCGTCACCAATCACGTGGTGAATTTTGTTAAACAACGAATCTGGCTTATTAGGTGTCCATTCTGGACGTGGCATTGCATAAAGAACGCCCTTCTTGCCCATAAACTCATCTATAGACATAAGACTTTCTATAGTTATAGCTTGCTGCCGGCATAAGCTTTCACAAAGCCTGCATTGAACACATGCCGCCGGGCGGTGGAAAATACCAAATGTTTCGTCTTCATCAACTTTAATGATTGCCCCAGTTGGGCAAAACACCGCACACATCCTGCACGATGTGCATTTTTCAGTGTCAATGTGCATTTTTCCTACCACGCGCGTTTCAACTTCTTTGGCGCAAGGCTGTCCTATATGGCGCAGGTAGTTATACATGCGTGTGCGCCTAGTGGGAACAAAATGGGACAAAGTGCCAGTATTTGGGTTTACCTTTCTGTACGCAATTGGAACCGGTTCTGGCTTTTCTTCGCCAAGTAAATCATCTACCCCACTGTGAGCAAGTTCCACGCCAGCATTTTTTACTTCTTTTAATGCATCGCGCCTGGACATGCCTGCCATGTCTTTTTTGCTTATAGGACTAGGTTGTTGACCAGGGGAAAGCTTTACACGTTCAGGGTATTCGGTAGTAAATTGAATAGGCACATCTTTTCCAAACGCGCCTATCATACGGCTTGCATCTTCTGCTACTTTGCGAACAAAGCTGCCTCCTTTTGCATGTGCGCACGTTTCGCAATTGCTGCATACAAGCGTGGCATCAAAACAGTTGTACGCGGCAAGCCCAATGAGTAGGCTTTCATCTATACGTCCAAGGCAAGGAACCACACAAAGCGCGTTTTCGTCAAAACCAGCCTGAGCTTGTTTTGAGCCACCAAGGATTTTGCGACGTTTTGGCTCTGCGTTTTCATAGCGCTCCTTAGCCGCATCAAGCGCTGTTTGGCAAGTAATAACAGGATGCCCTTTTGTTATGCGAATGGACTGTTTAACTGCGCGTGTAAGCTCATCATCGCTTAAACCCACCACTTCAAGCGCACTTGTTGGGCAAACGTTAGCACAAGTCCCGCATCCAATGCATTTTTCTGGATAAACCCGTAAATCATTTGCCTCATATGCAATAGCTCCTGTTGTGCAAACATCAACGCACTTCAAGCATTTAGCATTTCTGTTGCGTATGCACACGCAGCGCTCTTCGTGAACAGAAATATTTTTTTGTTCCATGCCTTCAAGCATGGAAAGAAGACTTTCGATGAAGGACATAATTACTTCCTTAAGCTCCTCTAAGCTTTCTTAAGTTTCCTTAAGTTTTTAAGCGTTTTCTAGCTTTCTTAAGCGTTTTCTAATTCTGCTTTACTACCTGCACAAGCGTTTTCACTTTCGCGCACGCCTGCGCCAACATTTTCACTTTAGCGCGCGCCTTCGCCAGCGTTTTCATGGGCGCCTGCGTCTACGCCTGCAGCTATATTGGCGTCTGCAGTTTCAGTTGCGCGCGTGCCAGCACCATTGCTCGTGTTCGGCAAAAGCGGGAAGCTGATAGCTCCAGCAGGACACACATCTGAACATATCTTGCATTTGCTACAGTCGTTTATTGTGGTAGCGCCAGCAGCAATATCGTGCAAGTTGATTCCCTCTGGGCACGAATGAACGCAGCGGTTGCATTCAGTTCCCTGGCGATTAAGG
>CAZRFO010000146.1:0-4251 GCA_964599515.1 uncultured Eggerthellaceae bacterium
AACGCAACACTTAAACTGCGTTGGTTTGGCGGTGAACCTCTTTTTAACTCACAAGCGATAGATATTATTTGCGCAGACTTTGAAGCCGCAGGAGTAGAGTTTTCTTCCGCTATGGTTTCTAACGGCTTGTTGTTTGATGAGAAACTTATTAAAAATGCTGTTTCAAATTGGCATTTAAACCATGTTCAAATCACGCTTGATGGCACAGAAGATGTATACAATGCACGCAAGGCATTTGTTAATGCCGGGTGTGATAGCCCATTTAAAAAAGTTCTTGGCAACATTGAATTATTACTAAGTGCTGGTGTAAATGTTGCAATTCGCCTTAATGTAGATGCAGATAATTTTGAAGATCTTTGTAGTTTGGCAAAACTTTTAAGCGAGCGTTTTGGCATAAATAAGCATTTGCATGTGTATAGCCATCTGATATTCCAAGATTTAGATAACGGGCAAGTGGATGGAGCACCTGATAATTTGCTTGCTGCATTGTATGAAAAACAGCTTGAATTTACTAAACTATTGCAAGAATTACACCTTTATAAGGCGCATCCTGTAAGTGAGCAAATGAAAATCAACCGCTGCATGGCAGATGACGATAGTTCAATCGTAATAATGCCTGATGGCAGACTTCATAAATGCGAACATATTGTAGATAACGAATTTATTGGTTCAATAGATAATGGAATTACAGCGCAAAACGAAGTTGCTGCATGGAAAGAGCGCTACAAAGCTGAAAAGATATGCGAAGACTGCGCGGTGTATCCAGAATGCCTTCGCGCAAAAAAATGTCCAGATATACAGCCATCGTGTAATGAATTTGAAAAAGCGCTAAAACTGAATGCACTTGACCAATCTATTTTAAAAACTTATGAGCGCCATAATGTAGTAATTACAGACGGTAGTGAAGTATTTATAAAAATAGATGGATTGCTTGTAAAAATTAAACTCTTGAAGCCAAAGTATTTTCTTGGCAGGGCTAAGCCATACCTTGAGCCAGTCTATGCTTGTACTAAATTGCAGCCAGATATCTCTATTGTCATGACGCCAGAAGATGTTGCTGCGCAACGCGCTATGGATGAAGAATATGCGCAAGCCAATAATGAAGGACCATTTAATCATAGCGACACCTATGTAGAAATGACTGCAGCGCATACAAAGCTTGCAGGAATTCTTCCATTCCACGATGCCATTGTGTTTCACGGCTCTGTTATCGCAGTGGATGGCAAAGCATATTTGTTTACAGCACCTAGCGGCACTGGAAAAAGCACACATACGCGCCTTTGGCGTGAGATGTTAGGTAATAGAGCCTACATGGTAAATGACGACAAACCAACGCTTCGTTTTCATGAAAATGAAATTGTTGCATGTGGTACGCCTTGGGATGGCAAGCACAGTTTAAGTACTCCAGGTTCTGTGCCCCTAGCTGGGATTTGCCTGCTTTCGCAAGGCGCAGAAAATGAAATTCATAGCATTAGCGCAAAAGAAATATATTCAACTCTTTTGCAACAGTGTTTCCGTCCAAAAGACAAAGAAGCCTTTATGAAAACGCTCACCATGCTAGACCGTATGGCACATGAAATACCATGTTACGCAATGCAATGTACCCCAACGCAAGAAGCCGCAAAGCTAGCGTATGAAACAATGACTGGCAAACGTGTGTTAGATTGAGTGCCGTTTTCGCAGTTAAAAAGATACATTTATGCGTAAGTATTCTCTCTGGGTTATAATGTTTCGCGTGTAATTTTTTACGTAAAGAAGGATTTGTATGAAACTGAACGAAGACTACGTTACTTATATGTTGGACGGCACTCAAATTATGCTTGCAACTGGAGAATCTGCAAGCGCATTCAATGGCCTTGCAAGGGCTAATGAAACAGCAGCGTTTATTATAGACTGCCTAAAAGAAGAAACTACAGTAGATGAGATTGTTAGCAAGATGATTGCAAGCTTTGAAGGATGCACAGAAGAAGCAGCAAAACGCGACTGCGCAATGGTGATTGAAAAGCTCAAAGGTATTGGCGCGCTTTCAACTGAAGGATAAGCTTATGGAAGAGCTGCAAGAGTTAACGCAGCAAGATGCTGCTGAGCAAGAACATGTGTTAGAACAAAAGCGCGAACCAGAGCAAGAAGGTGCGACTGAGCAAGAGTGTGAACTTGAACAGAAGCGTACATTTGAGAGAAAAAGCTTGTTTAAACATGCTGCTAAAACTGAACCAGAGCTAAATCAGCAAGAGTCGCTTGAATTAGATGACGAAGACGAAGAGGACTCAGTTCGAACTCATGAACAAAAACGCCTAAGCTACGAAGAAGTTCTTGAACTTCGCGGGCGCTTTATGTACAGGTTCAAAGGCACAAGCATGCTTCCTCTTCTTCATGAAAATGACGACCTTGTAATAATTGATAAACGCCCAGATGGAATGCTTAACAAGTTTGATGTTGTGCTTTACAAGCGCGAAGATGGAACGTACGTGCTCCACCGTATTATGGAAGTGCATGAAAATTCTTATGCAATCACGGGTGACAATCAATACATATATGAAGAAGTTCGTGATGACCAAATCATAGGCGTGCTTAGCGCATATGTACACCGCAACAAAACAATTCCCGTAACAGACCCGGAATATTTAAAGTATGTTCATGATTGGTGCGAAAATTTTGAAATGCGCAAATTTATTTTGAAGGCACGCGGCAAATTTGACGCAATTAAGCGAAAGTTAAAAATTTAAGAACACAAACTAAACCATGGCAAAATTTGGAAGCCGTCTAATAAGGGACGAAAACGACAGAGAAACGCTGCACTGGATTTGGCAGCTTACGCTTGGCACGCGCCACTATTGCGTTGTGCTTGGAGTTATACAAATAATTCAGGCGTTGCTTTCTGTACTTTTTGCTCTTGTATTGAAATCGCTCATAGACTACGCGGTTGCTGGCAATACACAAGAATTTATTACGTGGAGCATCATTTTAGTTGCTTTCCTTGTAGCGATGACGGTGCTTGGTGCAATAACGCGCTATTATGGCGAGCTTTCTCGTTCAACTTACGAAAACCGCTTTAAGAGTCGTTTTTTTGATGTGCTTCTTTCCAAAGATTTTGGATCTGTAGAAGTCATTCACTCAGGCGAATGGATGAACAGGCTCACATCAGATACAAAAGTTGTTGCAGAAAACATAACATCGCTCATACCAGAACTGCTTGGTACTATAGCAAAGCTTATAGGCGCCATTGTTGTGTTGCTAATAATGCAGCCTCTTTTTGCTTATATTTTGATTCCATGCGGCATTTTGATGCTTGTATTGTCGTTTGGATTTCGCAAAGTCATGAAGCGACTTCACAAACGTATTCAAGAGGCAGATGGGAAGCTGCGCGTGTTTATGCAAGAGCGCTTGAGTAATTTGCTTGTTGTTCACGCCTTCCAACGTGAAGAAGAAACATCTAGCGCAGCAAAAGGCTTTATGAGCGCACATAAGTCAGAGCGCATGCATAGAAATAGTTTCTCAAATTTATGCAACACTGGGTTGTCGGCTATTATGCGCGGAGCATACGCTGCTGCTGCAATATATTGTGGCTTTGGCATATTGGTTGGAAGTTTAACTTATGGCACATTTACCGCTGTGCTGCAACTGGTGAATCAAGTGCAAAGCCCGTTCATGAGGCTAAGTGGGGTAGTGCCGGCGTTCTATGCAATGCTTGCAAGCGCAGAACGCCTGATGGAGGTTGAAGCGCTTAGTGAACATCATGCCGCTCCCGCCATGCCATCCGCACTCGCAGCACCTTCAGCGCCATCAGACTTCACGTCCTTTGGCATTTCGAATGCAACGTTTTCTTACCTTCGCATACTTCAGGCCGAAGAGGCAAATGCATCGGAAGTTTTACGCGCGCTTCTAAATGAAGAATATTCAAGTGCATCTCTTATTGAACAACCTGTGTTTAAAGGCATGTCGTTTGAGGCAAAACGTGGCGAATTCATAGCACTTACAGGTGAAAGTGGCTGTGGGAAATCTACACTGCTTAAACTTTTGATGGGCGTGTATCATCTGCGCAAAGGCGAATGTTACGTGGTTGATGCACAAGGTACGCGCCACGAGCTAAATAGTCAGCAAGCAAAGATGTTTGCGTATGTCCCACAAGGGAATCAGCTTATGAGCGGGACAATTCGCGAAATGATAGCGTTTGGAAATGTAGAGCTTGCAAATGATGATGAGCGTATTTGGAATGCGTTAGATGTTGCGTGCGCACGCGGGTTTGTAGAG
>CAZRFO010000147.1:0-4234 GCA_964599515.1 uncultured Eggerthellaceae bacterium
ATTACGAGTGCGCTGCTCTACCAACTGAGCCACATTGGCGTGTGAATGTTGTGTACGTTTTCTCAAACGCAAGAGGGAAGTATACCCAATATGCACATTTGCCGCAAGTGGGAAGCGTGTTAATTCCGCAAAAGCACTATGTTCGGCTGAGGCGTTTTGGTTCTAGTGATATAACTTATGTGACGGCGTTGTTTGATGCTTAAAACAGGTTTTGTGTGCTAGCAGTGAAGGCTCAAAACGTATTCGTCAAAGTCAGTTTTTCGAATTGCTATGTATTTACAAACTCATGTATCTCCGTCAAGTTCAAATTCCTAATGGCAAAAAGCAACTATTTCGTATCGCGTGCGCGTTTGTAACTTAAGGTTTCGTTTAACTGTATTAAAATTTAGCCAAAAGTTCACATGTGTCACGGATTGGATTTGCGTGGATCTTTCTCTTGCAGCTTTGTTTAGCCAGATGGCTGTTTATCCCACGCTTGGGATTATTCTTGTACTCGTCCTACTTGTGACCATAATTTCTGGCGCAACGGATGCACCCAACGCAATTGCAACTGCTGTTTCTACACGTTGTCTTTCTCCTGGTAAGGCGCTTGCGCTTGCTGCAATCTTTAACTTTGTTGGCCTTATGGGCATGACATATATCTCAACTGCTGTTGCTCACACTATGTTTAACATGGTGGATTTTTCTGGTGACCCTCACTTGGCTCTCATGGCTCTAATGGCGGCGATGATTGCTTCAATTGGGTGGGGCATACTTTGCTGGTTTCTTGGCATTCCTGCGTCAAAATCGCATTCGCTTATTGCTGGCATAACAGGCGGAGCTATAGCTCTTAACGGCATTGGGGCAGTTATAGTTGGCGAATGGGCCAAGGTGCTATACGGCATGGCGTTTTCCCTTGTTGCCGGGTTTGCTCTTGGCTGGCTTGTTGTGCGCTTTATAGAAAAAGTATTTGCAACTGTAGAGCGCCGCCGTGCCAACAAAACATGCACTGTGATTATGGATGTTTGTGCTGTTGCTCTTTCCGGTTTGCATGGCGCACAAGATGGTCAAAAATTTATGTCTATAGCTCTTCTTGGTTTTACTCTTAGCTTTGGAATGGAAAACACTGGGGACACTTCGTTTCCTTTGTGGCTGATGATAATGTGTTCTGCTGCGATATCTTTAGGCACACTCATTGGTGGTAAACGCATCATCAAATCGGTTGCAATGGACATGGTAAAGTTGGACAAATACCAAGGCGTTGCTGCTTCTGCAACAACTGTTATTACGTTGCTAATCTCAAGTTTGACAGGTATGCCAGTTTCTACTTCTCATTGTTCTACAAGTGCAATTATGGGCGTTGGCGCATCAAAGAACCCAAAAGAAGTTAAGTGGGATATAGCAGGCAATATGGTTAAAGCATGGATATTGACATTCCCATGTTGCGGTTTAATTGGCTACATTCTTGCAACTATTTTTATGGCTTTTTAGGTTTAAGCTGGCGAAGACAGCTGGAGTGAGCGCATTCATGTTGGCGAAGGCTGCTGTGCTTAAGCGTTGATGTCGCAGGCTGGCTGATGTCGCATGTGCTGCCGTGTTCAAGTTGGCGAAGGCAGCTGGAGTGAGCGTGCTCTGGCTGGCGAAACCACGCATAGAAATCTTATTCGCCAGCGTTTTCGGGAACATATCTGCCTACAGGAACCATGTTTGGACATTGGGGAATTCCATCTCGGTGTGGCTCTATTCTTCCGCCACAAGGAAAGCCACAAATAATCTGGCTTTTGCTGCAGGGTAGTGGTTCAACTGCCTTCCTGAAAGCTTCAGTCATGTCTTCACCGCAAGTTTTGCAATGCGGCATGACGGCGCCACCGCGTTCAATAATTTTCTTTTCCATGACATTTGCTTTATGCGGCAAGTTGAACAATAAAAGATACTCTTCACGACACAGCGAACATTCGGTTCCGCACTGCTCACATTGAGCTAATATTATGCGCTTTGGTCTGCATTTTCCACACGTTGGATTGCACGATGCTGCATAGCACATAATTTCTCCAGTCAAATAAAGCACTATGATAAGAGCCAGGTTTTCTACAATAATCACCAATCTAATTTACGCATAAGTTTTTCTGTTGCAAGAAAAACGATGTAAAAATAGCCAAGTGTCTACATTTTTGGGTCAACGCGCTACTGGTTTTTCATCTCATTCATGTATAAAAAAGCGGTGCTATCATGAACAGATTAAGTTATTTGGGCGCTTTCATGAGTCTGGCTTTCATGAACCTAGTTTTCGCGAATCTGGCTTTTGTGAGTCTGGCTTTCGTGAACTTGGCTTTTATGAATCTGGCTTTTGTGAGTCTGGCTTTCGTGAACCTAGTTTTCGCGAATCTGGCTTTTGTGAACCTGGCTTCTGTGAACGTTGCCTTTGCGCAAAATGTTATGGCGCTTGGAATGTTTCAAAGGCTTTTATGTGCATCATTGCTTTCGCAATGCGGGGGGTGTATGTTTTGGATGCAGAAAAATTATCAGAATATAAGCAAAGCCTAGGAATTGCTGAAGTACCAATTTGCGGAGTTGAAAAAGGGTATTTATTGCGCAGCGCAGACGGTCGCGTATTCCGCGAAATTAAAACAAATATTTGGATGGACGCAGCAGTAGATACACGCAAGACAGGAAACATTGCTTACCTTGGTACTGGTAGACACGGAGACGTAATTGTTTTGCGCCCGTTATTTATAAATATTGAAGGAGAATGGATTAATGCATCTACTGGGAAGAAGTCATCGTTTAATCCATTAGATACGTACAAAACAAAAACGACTTTACTGAAGGCAATGATATGAATATGCAAAATAAAGATACACAAGAAGGCGTAAGGGTGCTTTTAGATCGCAGTTGGGAACAGCGCTGCAAAGACATTGTTGAGATTTGCGAATCTTTTAAATGGTCACGTCAACTAAAAGATGTTTATGAAAGCGTGTGTAAGGCTCTTACGGAATCGCTCAATGGATGTCAAACGCATATGCATTTAATAACAACTGATGCTATTGAATTTGTAAAGTGTGCATATTATGCCAATGAGCAATTCACATATGACTTTGATGAAAGACATCCTATTACGACTGGGCGTTGCCAGTGGATGCTCAATGCCAAAAAACCAATTGTGATGGACTACGAGCATCCGCATTTTCAAGATGAAATTCCATCCGATGCTCTTACTGGTGGCATTATGGGTGCAGTTTCTATTCCTTTGCAGGCAAATGGCAGCGTTTTAGGCATGTGCTCTGTTGTTTATCGCGTAAAGACTGTATGGGCAGAAGAAGACCTTGATTACTTGTTGCTTTTGGGGCGCTTAATTGGGTCTTATATACAAAGGATACAAGATACCAAAAAGGCCGAAGAGTTGCATGTTCTTGATGAAAGAAAAAACCTTAGTAATGAAATTCATGATAGGGTGTCTTCTTTAATTGGGGCTTTGTCTGTAAACGCCGCTGCTGCTACTGCTGCATTTGACCAGGGTGACATGGAATCCGCAAAAAAGGATCTTGTTCGCTTAGAATCTGTTGCCGGAACCACAATGCGTTCTTTACGAGATGAAATGCTGTCTTTGCGAATTCCGCTTGATGAAACTGATGGCTTTATTGAAGGAGTTAAAGACTGCTTGTCAACATATGAAAGAAATTGGGAGATCAAAACCGAACTTGATGTTTCAACGGATGATGACCGGCTTGTTGTTCCGTTGAAAGTTTCAATGCAATTGACGCGTATTTTAAATGAATGTCTTACAAATACTTTAAAGCATGCCAACGCATCATGTGTTAAAGTTACTATAAAAGATGACAAACGCTGTTTGTCTATGATTTTTGAAGATGACGGTTGCGGCTTTGATGTGAATGCAGTAAATTCCGATAGGTTTGGATTGCGAATCATGAAAGAGCGCGCGGCTGCGGCAGGAGGCCAGTTAAGTATAATTTCGTGCGGAGATGGGACAACAATCTGCGTTGATATAGTAAAAAGACAAAGATATTGCTAAAGCCAAGCAGGGGGAGTAAGCGTGAATAACAGGGGAGAAGTTTGCGCAACAAAAGTGTTGGTTGTAGATGACCAAGCACTATATAGAGAAGGTCTGATTGGATTGATGGCTCACTGGCCAGATTTCCAAGTTATAGGAGACGCGGCAAACGGAAAAGAAGCAGTCGAATTTTGCCGCAGCAATGTGCCTGACTTAATTCTGATGGACATTCAAATGCCTGTAATG
>CAZRFO010000148.1:0-4199 GCA_964599515.1 uncultured Eggerthellaceae bacterium
CACCTGTTTATCGATTACTTGCATGCGCTACCTCCTTTGATTGATGTTATGTGCGAATATCGCATGCATTATACATCAAGGCCATATGCGTCTGTAGCATTCAAAAAAGTGGCTGTCATAAGCTTGTTTGTGGCTAATTGCTGGTTAATTGACTAATCAAAAAACGGTCCAATATTTCCACTGCAGTCCCAAACTAGATGCAGCGGAATTCTTGAATACACTCGCAAAGCGCACTGACGCCAAATCCTAAAGCAAAGTGCCGCCAAATCCAAAAGTAATACAACGAGTCCATAGCCAATAGAAGCCAAAAGCCCCAATTAACCCATCTTTTTCACTCGGACAAAATGTGTGTCCAATTTCTAGCATTGCCGCAGGTCACAGCCAAAATTTCCACAAAAAAAGACCCTGCACACTGGCAGGGCCTTTTTCGTGTTTGAAACAATTGTCGCAAAAATTAACGCTTGCTGAATTGTGGGCGCTTACGAGCTTTCTTCAAGCCGTATTTCTTACGTTCAACAACACGAGCGTCGCGAGTAAGAAATCCTGCCTTCTTAAGATCTGCGCGGTAGTCGCCTGCTTCAAGGAGCGCACGGGAAATTCCGTGGCGAAGAGCACCAGATTGACCAGAAACGCCGCCGCCGTTGATGCGAGCGATAACGTCAAAATGACCTTCTGTGCTAGTTACCTTGAAAGGAACCAAAGCTGCGTTGTAAAGAGCTTCACGACCGAAGTACTCTTTACCGTCGCGACCATTAACAGTCACTTTACCAGTTCCCGGAACAAGACGAACACGAGCTATAGCGTTCTTCCTGCGGCCAGTGCCGTAATACAAAGCTTCACCTGCCATGTTTCATCCCTCCTAAAACTTAATCTCACGAGGCTGCTGTGCAGCATGTGGATGTTCTGGACCAGCATATACCTTCAACTTAGTGCCCATTTGGCGGCCAAGAGTGGTCTTTGGAAGCATGCCATAAACTGCATGTTCAATAACGCGCTCTGGGTGCTTTTGCATGGCTTCTGCGAAGGTTTCGCACTTCAATCCTCCTGGATAACCGCTGTGACGGTAGTATTCCTTGGAGCTTGCCTTGCTGCCAGTCAAGCGAACCTTGTCTGCGTTGATAACAATGACGAAATCGCCCGTATCAACATGAGGGGTGTACTGTGGCTTGCGCTTTCCTTTCAAGATGGAAGCTACTTCAGTTGCCAAACGACCGAGTACCATATCGGTAGCATCGATAAGCAACCATTCGCGCTCCACCTCCAAAGGCTTTGCTTGGTACGTTTTCACTGTTTCCTCCATTTTCTTCTTCGCACATGCGAATGCATGCGAAGATGTGATCGTTTTTCAAAAGTGCAGACTCATCGGAAGCCGGTTTCCTACGCCAGCACGCAAAACTTCAGGCCTGGACTCCTTCGTTTCATTGCGTTTCCGTATTTACTGCATGCACGGGGCTTTTGAAAGCGAACCTGCATATTTTACGTTCGCAGCGCGCGTTTAGTCAAGAAAATGTTTAAAAGTGCCAGTTGACGGCTGTAAAACCACTAACTTAGCCCTCTTGCACTTCCTTGATAATTCTTTTAGAACGAGCCTCAACTTCTGCCTTTACAGCTTCAATATCAATGCGAGGGAATTCGCCATCTTTATATACTACTTCCCCATCGCACATTGTAAGCACAACATCGGTACCATGACCTGCATAAACAACATTTACAATTGGGTTAATCATAGGACACCAGCTAGCACCAGTTACATCAAGCACACACAAGTCTGCCTTGTAGCCCTGCTTAATCAAACCGCAATCTGTACGGCCTTGCGACTTTGCGCCATTTACTGTTGCAGCAGAAAGTACCTGCTTTGGAGTTATGATTGCTGGGTCAAGTTCGTAGCCTTTAGAAAGCAACGCCATCAAATACATGTCCTGGAACATGTCATGATTGTTATTTGATGCCATGCCGTCTGTGCCAATGCAAACATTCACGCCCGCATCAAACATCTTAGCAATTGGAGCAAAACCGCTAGCAAGCTTCATGTTAGACGCTGGGTTATGAGCAACACTTACGCCTTTTTTAGCCAAGATTGCAATGTCTTCATCGTCTACCCAAACGCAATGGTCTGCCACAAACGGGACATCGAATGCACCTAAGCTATCAAGCCATTGAACTGGGCTTTTGCCATCATGACGCCCACGGCAATCTTCAACTTCAGACTTTGTTTCGCTCACATGAACTTGCATGCAAACGCCATTTTCCTTTGCCCATTCAACAACGCTTGCACAAGTTACATCGTTGTTTGTATATTCCGCGTGAATGCAAGCGTCAAACTTGATTCTTCCATTTGCGGCGCCGTTGTAGTTTGCAATGCCATCTTGCATTTCTGCAAAGCATGGATATTCCTGAATAGGCTTTGGCTCAAAAGCCAATGGGCTCGTGCAAAGATTTGCCTTCAAGCCGCTTTCTTCAACGGCACGCGCGCGCTCTGGCGTGTGATAATACATGTCTGAGAAAGAAACGCAGCCATAGCGTGCCATTTCTGCACATGAAAGCAGCGTTGCCCAGTAGTTATCTTCTGCAGTCATCTTAGCCTCAAAAGGCCAAACCGTGTCATTTAGCCAAGCTTGTAGCGGAAGATTTTCCGCGTATCCGCGAAGAAGCGTCATTGGTGCATGCGCGTGCGCGTTATACATGCCAGGCATCATTAAACGGCCGGCACCTGCGTAAACTTCGCCATATTTTGCTGCATCTGCAGGAGCAGAACTTCCAATATAATCAATGCGATCGTTTAGCACGCCAACCCACATGTGTTCTTGATAGTTAAAATCTTCATCTAAAATTGCGATGTCTTCAAAAAGCATAATGTTCCTTTCATATAGCCTTTACTAGACTTAGTCCAATAGCGGATATGATACTCCAAATTCATGCCGTGAAGATTACAGTATGTAAAAGAACATTTGTTATTCGCAGGAATTGTTGAACGCTTGTGATATTATGCCCGCGATTAGTTTGGTAAACTAGCTTTATTACAAGACGTAGTAGAAAAGAGGGAATATGTCAGATTGTTCCGGCAGCTGTGGTAGCTGCCACGAAGAAGGATGCGGCGACCGCACAGCATCTCCTTATTTTAAGACGGCAGAAGGCACCACAATCAAGCACGTTATTGGTGTTGTTTCTGGCAAAGGCGGAGTTGGAAAATCTTTGGTGACCAGCCTGCTTGCAAGCGAAATGAACAAGAAAGGCTACAAAGTTGGCATTTTGGATGCAGACGTTACTGGTCCTTCAATTCCAAAGACTTTCAATGTTAACGCAGGCACTATTAAAGCAAGCGAAGCTGGCATAACACCAGCTTACACAGAAAGCGGCATTGCTGTAATGTCTGTAAACTTGCTTCTTCCAAGCGATGACACCCCAGTTGCATGGCGTGGCCCTGTTGTTTCTGGCATTTTGAAACAATTCTGGGAAGAAACTTTGTGGGGAGACATCGACTACATGTTTATTGACATGCCTCCTGGAACATCGGATGTTTTCCTAACAATCTTCCAGAGCTTGCCAGTTGATGGCATCATTACTGTTTCTGCTCCGCAGGAATTGGTATCAATGATTGTTGGCAAAGCTGTTAATTTGGCACATGACATGGGACGCGAAGTTATTGGTCTTGTTGAAAACATGGCATACTTCAAGTGCGATGAATGCAACAAAGAACACTACATTTTTGGCGAACCTCAAGGTGCTGCTGTTGCAGAAAAGTACAGCATTCCTGCTGTAGCAACTCTTCCGCTAGACCCACAGTTTAACCGTATGGTTGATGCTGGCAAGATTGAAGAATACGATGTTGCAGGCGCACTTGATACCATCATAGATGCAATTCAAGCTGCAGCTTTCAAAGCAAACATGGAAGGCTAAATTTCACAATAAGCCCGCGGCAAAACTTGCTGAAAACCCAAAACCCCGCTCATTCACCAAAGCGGGGTTTTGTTTTACCCAAAATACACATCCAGATGCGTGTTGTCTTCGTTTTTGCATGCAGCAAACTTATTGGCAAAAAGAGAACCTGCTATCATGAGCACTAACGCAACAGCAATTCCAATTACAATTTGGTGCATTCCAAAAAACTTGATGCCAAAGTACATGCACACACAATAAGCTAGCGCACCACCAGCCATAGAAAGCAGTGCTCCAACTTTGTTGGCACGCTTCCAGAACAA
>CAZRFO010000149.1:0-4183 GCA_964599515.1 uncultured Eggerthellaceae bacterium
TTTGCAAGAAAAAGGAGCTTTTGAGCATCAAACAATATTGTATGTCTACGGGTTTTTAGCTCCAATTATTGAATATGGGGTGCTGCTTGATTTGTGGACAGTTGTTGGATTTGTTCGGCCGCTAACAATAGAACTTGTTCTTGCAACATTTGCAGCAGGGTTTGCGTTTAACTTAACTCATGGCGTGGCGACGGTTGCCTTTTTGGTTTTGCTTTATGCCCCGTGGCGGAAAAAACTCATGCGTATAAAACGCAAATATGGCCTTGTGTGAGGCGTGTCTAGCCTTCAATTCGTACTTGTATGTCGCGGATGGCTGTGTCGTAAACTAACTGGCCAAGACTTTGCGCAGAAACATCTCCAGGGTTTTCTATCCACTGCGAAATCATAAAGAGGGCACCGCTTAAAGTGTATTCAAGGATGAGGTCTATCTCTTGTTCGCTCCTGTTAGCAGTGCTTTTCACAAGGTATTTTCTCCACAGAGGCTTAAGCCTTGTTTTGAGCGAAATTATGAAATGCGGGTTAGTGTTGTCGCGCAAAAAAACTTCAACGTAACTGCGATTTTTTTCGTAATACCGCACAACTTCTGTTAGGGCTGCAAGCTTGCCAAGTTTGCTTGAACTTTTGGAAAGCTTTTCCAACGCACGCCCTACGCATGATGTCATATCTTCTAAAACTTCAGCCTCTATGCTTTCGCGAAGTTCATAAATGTCCTGATAGTGCAAGTAAAACGTGCCGCGGTTATAGCCGGCTTTTTCGCAAACTTGACCAACTGTAACGCGTGAGGACGGGTCTTTGGAGTACAAAATCCAAAAGGCTTCGCGCAAATTTGCCTTTGTGGTTGCGGATTGTTCGTCGTATTTTGTCATGCGCATATAGTAGGCGAAAGCGCGCAGAGTTGGAAGCGCCACACTGGCTGACGCACTATTTTGGTTCCCGTGCTGTTTTGGCAATGGAGCCGCGCTTTGGGTGGTGCGCTATTTCGGTTTGTGCGTCATGCGACTCAGCGAACTTTCGTCTATCTTTTCCAACGGGTTGCACGGCGCTCTGCGCATAGTGGATTTCGCGAAACGCCTATCTTTTCCAGCGGGTTGCGCGGCGCTCTGCAATGTCAAAAATCTCGTAAATTATCACGCCCAAAATTGCAAGCGCGATGATTCCAGCAAACATGCGCGGGTAATTAACCATCGACCACGAATTCATGATGAAATAGCCAAGCCCGGTTGAGCCAGCTATGGCTTCTGCAAAAAACAAAACTGCAATTGCAACTGCACTGCTAACGCGCAATGTTGTGAAGAGTTCTGGCGTTGTAGCTGGGATGATAACCTTTGTTAGCGCACGCAGTTTTGAACACCCCAGCGTGTACATGCGGTCAATCATGCTTTGTGGAATAGAGCGTGCGGCATCCCGCATTACAACTACAACCTGGAAAAATATTGTGAGTGAAATTAACGCCACTTTTGGAGCGCCGCCAAGACCAAAAATCGCAAGCAAGATTGGCAGCAAAACGATTTTTGGGAGCGGGTACAAAATATTCAACACAGGAGTAAACAATGCTTCTGCCTTTTTGGAACGACCAAGAAAAAGACCAATTGGTAGCGCAATAATTGTGCCTATGAACAGCGAAAACGCCAAGCGCCACAAACTAATTTGGAAGTCCGGCCACAAATCGTAGGCGTATTTTAGAAACACTGGAACAGTCTCTGCTGGGGTTGGGAGCGCTGGCTTGTCTATGATGATTGCAGTGATGTACCAACCTGCGAGTACAAAAAATACTGCAAAAACATAACATGCTATGCGTTTAATTACTGTTGCGTTCTTCAAGTTTTGCCTTCTATCGCCCGCTGAAGGTTCCAGTTTTCGCATCGTAACTAATAGCGCTTTCCAAATATCCTTTTTCTAACATCCAATCAAGAATTGGGTCAATCATTTCTTGTTCTGGCAGTTGAGCTGTTGGGTAAGTACAAATCTTGTAAGTTTGCGCAACGGCTTCTGGAAGCGATGCTTTTTCTACCAAAAGTGAACGATAGTTTTCTGGGTTTTCGTTGATAAGGTTTACGGCTTTGTCCCAAACACGCTCAAGCGCTTCGTTTAGCGCGGAGCCTTCTTCGCCTGCGATAACTTCGCTTTGAGCAATCATGACCGATTGAGAAATGTTTTCACCTTGGGTGTCATCTGCAATGCAAACAAACCCGTTGGCTTCACCTAACGCAAGAAGGGACGCCGGCAAAGCAGCTGCTGTAACTTGCCCGGACGCCATACTTTCGTAGCGTACAGGCAATTTTTGGAGCTCTTCTTTTCCGATAGCCCCAGCTTCAATTCCCGCATCTTCTATGAGTTTGTCCATGACATATTCAAGAATTGTATTGCTTCCAACGCCAATGCTTTTGCCGCGCAAGTCCTGCAAGCTTTTAATGCTTGAATCTGCGGTCATTATGCCAAACCTGCCTTGGTCTGCGGTAAGTCCAAGAGTAACCCAGGTGATTTGAACGTCGCTTCCACTTGCGTACAAGCTTGCCGTTACCATTGGGTCTGTCATTGCAAAGTCAACTTCACCTGCAGAAACGCCAGCAATAAGCTCTGTTGCAGACTGAAAAACCTGAACGCTTGCGCTTAGTCCCTCTTCTTCAAATAGGCCTTCGGCTTCCGCAACCCACATAGGCAAGATGTCTTCTGTAGCAAGCGTGCCTATAACAATTGATGTTGTGCTTGCGCCTGTTGTGCCTGCTGCGGTGCCGTCTGTGTTGCTTGCGCTGTCTGACTGACTGCTGCTAGATGAACAAGCGTCTAAACAAAAAACGCATGCAGCACAAAATGCGATGCATGCGAAAATGATTGATATTCGTTTCATGAAGCCTCTTTCCAAAATGCAAGTTAAAACATGACGCAAACCAAAGATAATTTGTCTGTTTAATTCTTGCGTTTTAGAGAAGCTGCATTCAATAAACAATCGGCGAAGTTTTGTTGAGTGAATAAACCCTACTATCCAGCAGAAACCAAAGTAATCTCAAAAGTAAGATATTCGCCAGCAAGCTTTGGATTGCGGTCCAACACAACGGAGTCTTCCGTAATTTCGACGATTGTTGCAGGCATAGGCGTTCCAAATGCTCCACGGAGCATGACTTCGTCTCCTACTTTGAAGTCCTCAATATGGGACACTTTTGATTTTGGAATAGACTGGATTAACTCTGGCGCTCTTTCGCCATAAGCTTCTTTTGGCTCAAGGCGAACCGTCTTTGTTTCGCCAACTTCCATATCTCTTACTGCCTTGTCAAAGCCAGGAATCATCATTCCTGCCATGCATGTGAAGTCAAGCGTTTGATTGCGTTTATACGATGAGTCAAATTCGGTGCCATCGTCTAGTGTGCCGCGATAATGAACCGACACCATTTTGCCTTCATTGCCCATGAAGTCTCCTTGCGTGTTATTCTTGCCACTTCTGGCGCAGTGGCCGCGCTATCTTTTGTGTTTTGGAGTATTGTACTAGAAATTTTGCGCTAGAGCCCGCGCGTATCAGCTACTATATGAACCGCACGCAAAATGCAAAAATTAGATTGCAGGAGAAAACATGATTAAAGATATTGTTAAAGATGAAGAATTTCTTTCAAAGCCAAGTGAGGCTGCAACACTTGAAGACACGCCAATTGCAAAAGATCTTATTGATACGATTGAATCTCTAAAAGATGAATGTGCATGTCTTGCGGCAAATCAAATTGGCGAAACCAAAGCAATCATTGCGTACCAGGACGAAAAAGACCGTATTCACGTGATGTATAACCCAAAAATCAAGCACGGCATCAAACAATATATGGCTCAAGAAGGCTGCATGAGCAGGGAAGATACAAGCTATGTAGCGCGCTATAAAATTGTCACAGTTACATATGAAGTGTTTGTAGGCGGCAAACTTGAAAAACGCGAACGCCGCTTTAACGACTGGATTGCGCAGCTTATTCAGCATGGGGTTGATCATTGTAACGGCGAACTGGTTTAGGTAGACGTGTCTGAACGGGCTATTTGGCGCTCCAAGAACCTGCTCGCTCAAGACGCGGCGCGATAAGGCCGCTTACTTTCGTCTCGCAGAACCTTTCCCGCCAACTAGCTCCGTTGATACACGTCTACAGCGCGCCTAGACGGGCTATTGCGGGCTGCAAAATAAGATAAGAAAGCAATTGTCATGAAAGAACTT
>CAZRFO010000150.1:0-4166 GCA_964599515.1 uncultured Eggerthellaceae bacterium
TGAGATATCCATAGGCTGGGGGTGGCGGAGCTCACAAAGCGAGTTCCGCACGAAGTGTTTTTTGTGATATAAATGCGAAGCATCACAAAAAACACGAAGCCCAGGAAAGGCTTCGCGACTGAGCCCGCCACCCCAGCTAAAAGATAAAAATGAACACTCTTCTGATGCCATGTCTAAGATTGTTTAAGAAGCCTCTTTAGTTTCGCCTTCTTGTTCTACGTAGATGCCTTCTTGTTTAAAGATTGTGCTGAATGTCTTAAAGAACACCTTTACATCAAGTGCAAAACTTAAATTGTGTACGTAATAAACATCCAATTTCAAGCGCTCTTTCCATGGAATAGAATTGCGCCCATACACGGCAGCATACCCTGTAATGCCTGGTCTAACTAGTAGTTTTTCGCCTTCGTTGCCTTCGTATAGCTCTGTTTCGCGCTGCAAATCTGGGCGTGGGCCAATAACGCTCATGTCGCCTTTTAGCACGTTTAAAAACTGCGGCATTTCATCCATGCTTGTTTTTCGCAACCACTTTCCAACTTTGGTTAGGCGTGGGTCATCTTCTCCATTATACGTAGAGCCATCTTCCATAACCAAATCTGGAGCATTTACCTTCATGCTGCGCAACTTATACATCTTAAACTCTTTGCCGTTTTTTCCTACGCGTGGCGCGTTGTAAAAGATTGGGCCTTTGTCTTCAAAGTAAATTTGCGGTCCAACAATTAAAAGCAAGATACCCAAAAACGGCATCGCGATAATGCCAAAGATGATGTCAAAAAGTCGCTTGAAAAAATGTGCGTACATATCCTTAAGCAATTCCTTCTTCGCATAATTCTTTGTAGCATTCTGCAAAAACTTCGCATACGTAATCTAGGTCTTCATCGCTCATGCAAGTGTTAAGCGGAAGAGTAATTTCGTTTTCATAATACGCATAAGAGTTTGGATAATTTGTTATATCAAAACCAAGGTTTTTGTAGGCGCTAAACAAAGGAAGCGGCTTGTAATGCACATTTGTTGCAACGCCTTTTTCAGCCATGCGCGTGATAAGTTCATTTCTAAACTCAATCGACTTTCCGTTTAGGTGTGTGACCATGAGGTGCCCAGAAGAGATGTTTTCATTTGTGTAATGTGGAAGAAAGCCCAAATCAAAACTTGCAAGCTTACGCTCGTAGCTTTCAATCATTTCACGGCGGCGGGCAAGAAGAGCAGGGTATCTGCGCAATTGAGCCAGTCCAATGGCTGCTTGGATGTCTGTCATATTGCACTTGTATCCTGGAAATTCTATGTCGTATTCCCAGGCACCAGGCTTGTTTTTAGAAAGTGCATCTTTGCTTTGTCCGTGCAGTTGCATTAGCATGAACTGGTGATATAGCCAGTCGTTATCTACGCCTTCAATGTTTTTCCAAGCAACAGCGCCGCCTTCTGCTGTTGTGAAATTTTTTACAGCATGGAAAGAAAACGTAGAGAAATCTGCAATAGAACCTGTTGGCATGCCTTTATAACTTGCGCCAAGCGCATGCGCGTCATCGCTTACAACAGGAATGTGAGTGAAATGTTCTTGAAGCGTACCTGGCTTTGGGTTCCACATGCTGGATTTTTTGTTAACTATTTCAAAAATGCGCTCGTAGTCACAAATGCATCCACCCAAATCAACTGGGATTATTGCCTTAGTGTTTGGCGTGATTGCTTCTGCTAGAGCATCGTAGTCCATTTCAAATGAACCGTCAGACGCAATGTCTACTAACACTAGTTTTGCACCAACATGCACAGCCGGGGAAGCTGATGCGGTGTAAGTGTATGCGCTTGTTATAACTTCATCTCCTGGCCCAATTCCAAGTATGCGAAGTGTTGATTCAAGTGCTGTAGTAGCAGAAGAAAAGCAGGCAAACCCGCTAGCGCCACAAAAACTCTTCAAATTGGCTTCAAGCTCTTTTGTTTTAGGGCCTGTAGTAATCCATCCACTTTTTAGAGCGTCTACTACTTCGTTTATTTCTTCGTCTGTAATATCTGGCGGAGAAAAAGGAATGTTTTTACGAACGTTCATAACTACATCTTTCTTTTCTCTGTTTTATCTTTTATAAGTTGTTGCGCTTTTGCGCAATGCAAGTTTAAGCAAGCGCCTTTACGCAACCTGTATATTATGACAAATTTTTTCATGACAAAACGCATATGTTCGGTAATAACACATTTTGAAAATTCAATGATTCGTAGCATATTTGAAACATATGCATGATAAAGTTTGCAAGTTAGACAAATAAGCTAAGAAAAAGAGGCTAGCCATGACAGACCCACAAAAAGATTTCGTGCTTAAAACAATAGAGAGCAGGGATGTGCACTTTGTACGTTTCTGGTTTACAGATGTGCTTGGAAATATGAAATCGTTTGCCGTTATTGAAAGCGAACTTGAAAATGCTTTTGCAGAAGGCATGGGTTTTGACGGCAGATGCGTAGAAGGTTTTTCAAATGGCGAAGAATCAGACATGCTTGCTTTCCCTTGCCCAGATACTTTCCAGGTTTTGCCGTGGCGTCCAGATTCAAATGCTGTTGCTCGTATGTTTTGCGACATCCGCAAACCAGATGGAACATCATTTGAAGGAAGTCCTCGCCATATTCTAAATAAGCTTGTTTGCAAGGCTCAAGATAAGGGCTATGTTTTTAATGTTGGCCCGGAACTGGAGTTTTTCTACTTCAAAGACCAAAATTCGCCAGAGCTGCTAGACAGAGGTGGTCTTTTTGATTTAACGTCGCTTGATTCTGCAACGGAACTTCGCCGTGATACAGTTCTCACGCTTGAGAAAATGGGAATTCCTGTTGAGTATTCGCATCATGAAAGCGGCGCGTCTCAACACGAAATTGACCTGCGCTTTACCGATGCACTATCTATGGCAGATGCGGTGATGACATATAAGTTAGTCGTAAAAGAGATTGCTCTTAAAAATGGCGTTCATGCTTCATTTATGCCAAAGCCTTTAGCCAACCAGCCTGGAAATAGCATGCATATTCATATGAGCCTTTGGGATTTTGATGAGAAGAACTTGTTCTTTGACAAGAGTGACCCAACTGGCATGAATTTGTCTGCTCTAGCTAAAAGCTACATTGCTGGTATATTGAAGTACGCGCCAGAGTTTTGCCTGATAACTAACCAATATGTTAACAGTTACAAACGTCTTACAGAAACGCCAGATTCTCCAATCAACCTTACTTGGTCGCGTACAGATAAACGCTCTATTGTTCGCATTCCAGGAACGCGACCAGATTCTGAGGCGGCTTGTCGCATTGAGTTAAGGAATGCAGACCCAGCTGCAAACCCATATCTTGTCTTTGCTGCAACACTTGCTGCTGGCATGGCAGGAATTGAAGAAGGGCTTAAACTTGCAGACCCAGTTTGTGGAAGCGATAACCTGCCGCTTGATAGGAAATCCCTTGAGAAGATGGGCATTGGAACTCTTCCGGCAGACCTTGGAGAAGCAATAGATCTGTTTGAAAACTCTCAGCTGATGAAAGATACTCTAGGAGAACACGTTCACTCTTATCTGGTTGCGGCAAAACGTGCAGAATGGCGTGAATATCAAGAACTTGTTTCGCAATGGGAACTGGACAAATACTTGGCGGTGCTTTAAATGGAACGTAAAAAAATAGTATTTATAGGCGAAAGCCTAGAGGTTGTTCACAAGTTTAAAACTGTACTTTCAAGGTTAGACGTTGAGGTTGCTGCTGGTTCAACAGACCAACTCAAAAACTTTTTGCAAGATCAGTCCAATTTTGACTTGGTAGTTTTAGAAGCCACTAAAGGAGCAAGTGAAAAACTTTCCACCTTTGAACAAATGCTTTCAGAAGACGGTTCTGGTGCTTTGCTTGCAGTAGTAAACGAAGAAGCCTTGAGCGATTTGCGTTTGCCTATCAAAGTTAAAAGTGACTTCGTGGTAAGCAGCGCAAGTGTAGAAGAATGTTTGGCTCGTATTCGCCAACTTCTTTGGCCAGGGAATGAATCTTCAAGTTCAGATTTTATTACAGTAGAAAACATGACCATAAATCTTGCAACCTACCAGGTAAAAGTCAATGGAGAGCCAATAGACTTTACGTATTTGGAGTATGCTTTGTTGTCGTTTTTGGTAACTCATCCAGGAAGAACTTATTCGCGCGATGCGCTTCTTCGCCGCGTTTGGGGCTTT
>CAZRFO010000151.1:0-4166 GCA_964599515.1 uncultured Eggerthellaceae bacterium
ACGTTCATCATTACATACGATGGTCTTATGCTTTCAGAAACAGGTCAACTTGACTGGATAGAATTTGAAGGCAAAAACGTATTTCGCACCATGAACAAACAAACGTACCCGCACATGGGCAGCTTTGATGCCGTCCTGGAAAAAGGGTATCCATCCGGTACAGTATGCACTGATGTGATCCTAGATAATAATAATAATAATAATAATAATAATAATAATAATAATAATAAATACTACTTGGTTTACGACCGCCTGCCCGATTACGACTGGGCAGTACTAATGCTTATATCGTCAAACAACGTAGCCGTAAGTACTACAAATATGATTGGCGCTTTGATTCAACTCTTTATTGGATTTATCATCGCCATCGTAATTGGTGGAGTTGTTGTTCTGTTGCTAATTTTGCGCCGCAGGCAAGACAAACGGCTTGCAGAAGAGCAAGAAAAATATGCACGCTTGCTAGAAGAAGCCAACCAAGGGTTACAAGAATCTGAACAAAAGGCGCAAAAAGCACTTTATGTAGCAGAAGAAGCAACTAAGGCAAAAAGCGTATTCCTTTCAAACATGTCACATGACATTCGCACACCAATGAATGCCATTATGGGTATGACAAGCTTGATGGAACATGAAATAGATAACCCAGATAAACTGCGCTATTACGTTAAAAAGCTAGATACATCTGGGCGGCACATGTTAGGCATTATCAACGACATTTTGGACATGAGCAAAATTGAATCTGGCGAAGTTCAGCTAAATAAAGAAACAGTAAAAATGTCTGAACAAGCTGGACAAATTGAAAGCATCATTCGCGCGCAAAGCGACGAAAAAGGCCAGACTCTTACTGTTCGCGTGTATGAAGTAACCCATGAATACTTAATTGGTGACTGCGTTCGCATTAGGCAAATTTTCTTAAACCTGCTTAACAATGCCGTTAAGTACACGCCAACTGGTGGTTCAGTGCGCTTTGAAATTAGAGAAATACCATGCGATGTGCCAGACCACGCAACAATTGTCACATCGGTAATAGACAATGGTCTTGGTATGTCTAAAGAGTTTTTGGAAGTTATTTTCCAACCATTCACGCGCGAAGAAAGCTCTGTCATTAACAAGATTCAAGGCACCGGTCTTGGAATGAGCATTACAAAAAGCTTGATTGACTTAATGGGCGGTACAATTTCTGTACAAAGTGAACTAGGACGCGGAAGCCGCTTTGACGTAACGCTTACGCTTCCAATAGATAAAGACTACATGTTAGTTCCTGGTATTAAACGCGTATTGCTAGTTTCTGAAGAAGAACGCCTCATTAATAATCTCAGAGCATCGTTGCATGAGACTTCTGTAGATTTGCTTGTTGTTGGCACAGTTGAGCAAGCAGCAGAAACACTGCGTAGTCAAGAAATTGATGCTGTTTTGCTGCATGGATATTTAACATCAGAGTCGCTTGCAGAAACAGTAAACACTTTGCGCGCCGCAGCAGAAGATGGAGCTGCAAAATTTGACTCAACCAGCAAAACGCTTATTTTCTGTTGCGACTACATTCATGAAGAAAGTGTTCGCGATGCCATAATTGGAAGCGGAATAGATGGCTTGATTGCACGCCCATTCTTCTTTGAAAACCTTGTTCTTGCCATTGAACATTCACGTGAAGCAGCAATGAGCAGCAAGCGCGAAAATGAAAAGACTTCACTTGCTGGTAAACACTTCCTTTGCGCAGAAGACAACGAGCTTAATGCAGAAATCCTAGAGGCACTGCTTGAAGTGCAAAACGCAACTTGTGTAATTTACCCAGATGGAGCGGCACTTGTTGAAGCATTTGCCAATGTTAAACCAGGTGAATACGACGCAATCTTGATGGACATGCAAATGCCTAACATGAATGGCGTTCAAGCTACGCAGGCAATCCGTGAAGGCGAAAACCCGCTTGGCAAGACCATTCCAATTATTGCCATGACTGCAAATGCGTTTAGTACAGATGTTGAAGAATGTCTAAACGCTGGCATGGATGCGCACTTATCAAAGCCACTTGACATTAATGCTCTTGCACAAACTGTTCAAGATTTACTTTCCAAAGACGAATAACGGCATCACTTTAAAAAATGATGCCGTTTAAATTACAAGGTTTGAATCAAATCTGAATTTATGTAGCTTGTAATTAGAGCTTACCGTTTGCTTGCTTTTTGCGTTCTACCGCACTTAGCAAGCGTTTCCTCATACGAATGCTTTTCGGTGTGATTTCTACAAGTTCGTCATCTTGAATATATTCTAGGGCTTCTTCCAAAGTAAACACAATTGGTGGCGTAAGTTGAATAGCCTTATCTGCAGTGGAGGAACGCTGGTTTCCAAGTTGCTTTGTTTTTTCAACATTTACAACCATGTCTGATTCATGCAAGCTTTCTCCAACAAGCATTCCTTCATAGCAGGCATCTCCTGGCCCTACAAACAAATGCCCACGTAACTGCAAAGTATCAAGAGCATAAGCAACAGCCTTACCCGTACTCATGGAAATCATGCTGCCAAATTTCCTGCCTTGAGTTTCACCTGAATAAGGGCCATATTCAAAGAAGTGATAGAACAGCTGAGCTTCTCCATGAGTTGCATTTAAAATGCGAGTTTTTAAGCCCATTGTGCCGCGGGATGGAATCTTAAATGTAAGGTGCGTCATTGCATCATCTGAAGACATATCTTCCATGATGCCGCCAGCGTTTCCCATAACCTCAATTGCTTTGCCGGCGTAGTCGTTTGGCACATCTACCGTTGCTTCTTCAATTGGCTCTAGTTTGTTTCCAGCTTCATCATATTTATACACAACCTGCGGACGACCAACTTGGAACTCAAAGCCTTCGCGACGCATGGTTTCCATCAGAACAGACAAGTGCAAAACGCCACGTCCTGCAACTTCAACGCCAGAGCCTTCTTCAAGTGGCGTGATTCGCATAGAAATATTGCTTTCCTTTTCACGCATAAGGCGCTCGTTAAGCTGGCGAGCTCCAACAATTTCGCCTTCTCTGCCAACAAGAGGGCTGGTAGAAGCCTCAAACACAACGCTCATTGTAGGTTCTTCTACAGAAATTGGTTCAAGCACAACTGGGTTTTCACGGTCTGTAATCATGTCTCCAATGTCGGCATCTTCAATGCCAATGATGGCTACGATGTCTCCAGCCTGCGCTTCTTTAACCTCTGCCTTGCCAAGGTTTTCAAAAACATGAACCTTGCGAATTTGCCCGTTATAACGGCTGCCATCATTTTTGACAACAAGCACTTGCTCTTTTTCGTGCAAGATGCCACTGTGAAGACGTCCAACGCCAATGCGTCCTTCGTAACTGCTGTGATCTACAGTACAAATTTGAAGTGCAACAGGCGCGTCAATTTCTACATCTGGAGCTGGAACCTCTTTTAAAATTGTGTCCAGCAATGGAATCATATCCATGTTGCCATCGTTATAGTCATAGCGTGAATACCCATTTACCGCACTTGTATAAACTATAGGAAAGTCAAGTTGTTCGTCTGATGCACCAAGTTCAACCATCAGGTCAAAAACTTTGTCTATTGCGGATTCTGGGTCTGCGTTTGGACGGTCAATCTTGTTTACAACAACCACAATGCGCAAGTTATTTTGCAGCGCATGTGAAAGCACAAAGCGAGTTTGAGGTTTTGGACCTTCGTAGGCATCTACAATGAGCAGTGCGCCATCTGCCATGTTTAAAACGCGTTCTACTTCACCGCCAAAATCGGCGTGGCCTGGGGTGTCGATGATGTTGATTTTCACACCTTTGTAGTTGATGGAAATGTTCTTTGAAAGAATAGTAATGCCGCGTTCACGCTCTTGGTCGTTGCTATCAAGCACGCGTTCTGCAACTTGTTGATTTGCTCTAAACACGTTTGCTGCACGAAGCATTGTATCTACTAGCGTTGTTTTGCCATGGTCTACGTGGGCAATGATTGCCACGTTACGAATGTTTTCTTGTTTCACTAATTTCTCCTTGTTTGATTTGCAAACTAGCATACTAGCACGCATTGCCGCAGGTTAAACGCACAAACATGCGGCATGGCGCGGCTGCGGCGGCAGCGGCAGCAGTTGCACACCAACAACGCGCGGTAAATATGTTTGCAGGTTTTAGCTGTTGTAGAAAACGCCTTTTACGTCTTCGTGTGAATCAATTTCCCTG
>CAZRFO010000152.1:0-4156 GCA_964599515.1 uncultured Eggerthellaceae bacterium
TGACTATAGTTTTAGGTATTGTCACCTGCGATTTATCTTTTAATTCTGCAAGCATGTCTTTCTCCTGTAGTTCCAAAAATCCGAATTTCAGAAAATATAACATATTTAATAAATAAAGTCCGTATAGCTCAGAAATTGCAACATATTCCCTGCTAATTGATTTGTTTTCTGCTCTTTGCGTTTTCGCAGGCTGGCTGGTTTTTCAAATGAAACATGGCTGGATTTTAGAATAACGGAGACATTTATGCTCGTAGTCATTATCTATGCGCAAGTTTCGCAAAGGCATACTTAATTAAACAGCATCTTCATATTTTACTTATCGCTGCTTTCTTCGATTGTATGTACGTCTCATAGTGTCTGCCGTCCAACAGTTAGTATAGTTTGGATTTTCTATTTCGAAATCTTGATGAATCTTTTTCCAGTCGACTCTGCTTCCCCTCATAGGTAACGTGCCATCTGCAGCTATGAGCGAATCAACCCATGCGACCATGTAATCAACATCCGCGTTTCCAGCTCTTTCTCTTACGCGACCGTCTTGGCCGAGTGTAGCGGTCGCATACTCCTTCCCACCAATTATAAAACGTGGCAATCCTGCCTCAGCGTTCTTCCGGCGCATTTCCTGCCAGCAATCGCGCAGAACCATCTCTTTTGGCTTGGTTCCGCGCACTCGCACAATCCAACCATCCGTCTTTGCTTTTCCTACAGTGATACAAAGACCACCGTCAGGCGTCTTTAGCCGTCTGCTAGACATACCCGTCGATACACGAACCGAAGTCAATGATGTCGATGGCAACCCTGTTTCCATGTAGTGATTGTCCTCGAAGGGCATCTCATCATATGAGCCCAAGAGAAACGATTCAACAGCAAGTTCGTGAATGATGACGTTGTCGACGGTATAGTGCACAAGTATGGCAAGCTTGAAGGCAGGGTCGCAAGCTAAAAACTCCTTACCGAGGGAGTTTAAACTTTGCGGGTTGCCATACAAGAACGCTTCAACTTCATCCTTTGATAAACCGGGATAAAGTGGAAAATCGATATGAACGCCAGACCACACCGGTATGGCCTTCGATCCAACCATTGCGCCATCGTCAGAAAACACTGGAATATAGATGGGCAAAGAGGAGCCCTTATCTGTGCATGCCGTATTGCCAGAAACAAGTCGTTCAATGCTCTCACTGAACGTTTCTTTGTCGGTCACCCCAAAAAGGGCAGTTCTATTACTCACAAAATCCATCTTCAAAGACAGCATGAAACCGTCGTCCTCCAGCTGCAGAGCAGGGTAATCATTGATTTCTTCTCGCATCACTCCTCCTTTAAGCGGACATTTAAAAATACATTCTTATTATACCGTTTAGGATAACTTATTGCATTTATTATCCCTTTTATGAGTTGACCTACTCTGAAATATTCATCAATGAGAAAAGAAGCGTTTAGAAAGAAATGCATATGATTACAAAAAGTTCATCGAGAAAAAAGTGGCTGCGCTTGTGCCAACAAGTACAGCCGAAAACGAAATACAAAGTATTCGCGATGTAAGCGAAATTAATTTCACCATCAATTCTTCTTTGTGGTGCAGAAACAGCAAGGTTAATAAGCGTTTTGCATTAACGTGCGAACAGTGCCTATTATAAAGGAGCATGTTTATGTCGGATTATAAAGAAACCTATTCAGAGGAATCAAAAGACTATATTGAGAAGGTGGTCTCTTCTCGGGAGCTTGACAAAAATAGATACGAACGAAGCAAGCAAAGAGAAGATAGATATAACGAACAATGGAAAAAATACCCCGTTAATTTAAATGATATCTGTGATAAATTTGCTCCTGGAGACAATGGTCATAAAGAAGGTGTGAAGTTCGTTTTTGATGGCAGCACTCATGAAGTCAAGGCAGATATGGCTTCAGGCTATTTACGAATATACAATAAGCAAACGCATCAATACGTGAAACTTGATGGTACATCTGGTACTGCAGATGAAACACACTTTAAGATTCTCAGAAGGGAGGAAATGTAGAAATGAAATTTGAACTAGTGCTAAATTTAGATGGCGCCACCTATTACGGCAACATCCCTGATTTCTTCAATTGTTCAAGCGAGCAAACCGAAATTTTCATGCTAGAAGACAGTGATTGGCCTCTCTTGAACGCAGATTTTATCGATCCGGTAAATGAGCGATGCAAAACATTGCTCGACTATGGCGACATTGATTTTTTTGACGTTGAGCAATGCAAGTTATTGAACGAGTGGCTTTCGGACAGGTTATCAAAAAATTGCAGGGGAAGGTTAGAGGTTTTATATAAAAAGCTACAAGAATTTGCCGCCCGAGCAGTAACTCTTGGTACTGGCGTCATAGTGGAGCTTTAAATGAAAAGCACGTATAAACTTATTGGAGATTTTTGGGATAAGCGCCCTGAATCTAGTGAACTGGCGAGATATACTTCGTTTGATGAATCTTACTTGCCTATCGAGATGCCGCTGTGCTTATTCGATTTAGCCGGGAAAAGGCGTCGTATGCCTTTGTCGGTATTGTTCACGGTGCAAAACGATACGCAATTGCAAAAAGTAGCAGCCAATGCAAAGGATTGCTTAGAACTTGCGATAGAACTTGATTGTTTGCCCTACTTAAACAGCGTAATTCATCAAAAATTCTTCGCTCATAGATTGTCACAGGTTGTTATGGCGCTTTCTTCCTTGCTGCCTTTCGTCAAAATAGTATTAATGCTTCCAGAAAGAAGAAATACGGCATGATATCGACAATTACTGACTTTATATATGCTGTAGAAAAATACAGCAACTGGCTTTGTAATAACGGTTGCCGCTTTAATGAAGAAGGCTTTCCCATTCCTGAAAAAGAATGGTATTTAGATAAATGGCCTGACCAAGTTGTTCCTTACAGAAGTCGAAACGCTCGTTTCATCAAAAGTAAATCAAAAACGGTGCTGTGTCTTTACTGTGCAGACAAATATATTTATCCAAGAATCGATAAGCTATTTAGCGATATGGCTGAATACAAAAAATATATGGGAGTAATAGGAAGTGATATAACAGTTACATTAGATATGGACATTGAATGGCAAGAAGAAATATTGCTGCTTAATCAACTGTATATGGCTGTTTTAGCGCTAAATGAAATCAAGGTCGTTCAAAACTTAAGAATAGGTAGCCAATCGACGCTGCGTTGTTATTCTTCGGTGCCGCACGGTGTTATGTGCGCGTCAGGAACACTTGGATGTGACCAAGAAGCTGAACCGCACGATTTGCGTTATTCTGAGAAACTATTTTTCTTAAGACCATCGAGGGTACTTATTTATGGGAAAAGCGACCATTTAATGGAGTCACAACTTAAATACGCCGGTATTGATTATCGCCTTTATAGAGATGTTCATACTCTTTATAAAACCAAATAGAAAAAGCTGCATTGAAGAAATAGGGCAATTGCGCTTCACTTGCTTTCAAAGCATAGCGAGTTTGTAACATTTAAGCCAGGAGGTAATAAAAATAAGCACATGCCCGAAGTGCGAAGAAGAATTGACAGAATCTATTCGTGGCGCGTTTTTGACACTTGCTTGCCCCAAATGCGGCTGGCGTGTTGCTAGAAGTTGGACAGAGCCAATCAACGAAGATGAGACTGTTTATAGTTTAATGTTTACGCCACAAAGCGAAGTAACAAAGGAAGCGCTCTCTGCAGTATCAAAAATCGCAGGATGTAATTTTCTTGCAACGAAGGAGCTAATTGAAAACTCGCAGAAGTCTTTAGTGGAATGCAAAGCCCATGAAATGAAAGGCTATATCAAAAGGGTTGTTAGTGCGAATGTTGAATTTATTGTTACGCCAGAATTTCTCTATTAACAAAAAGCATGCGTAAGTCTTGCTTTATCGCAGCTTTGATTCTGCTCGGTTTGAAAACGTAGTTGTTGCTAATTACCCAATTCGCGTTTGTTGGTTTTGGTAGTTTCTAGGGTGTGTGTCGCGATTCTTGAGCGTGCGGCAGCACGTGCTCGTGTGCATGCCTGATTGTGTACGTTTTTACTGGTATACATTTTAATAGGAAGTGTATTTTATTTACTAACCTTTTTCAAAAATTCAGAAAATGTGGATTGAACTGGGGCTGCGCAGTTTTTGGTGGCACTTCGGTGTAACTAGATTTGCCTTAAAACC
>CAZRFO010000153.1:0-4152 GCA_964599515.1 uncultured Eggerthellaceae bacterium
TGCACCACGAAAATTCAAGCACAGGACTGTGAGCGAACATACCTTGCCGCCATTGACCTAGTTTGTAGTATTACTAGTTGCTAGGTGCAAATATGACTGCGGGGGTGTGCGTTAGAAGAACACTCGGGACACGCGGGAGTAGAAAGATTCTTTTTTGTAGTAAAGCATTCGCGTTGGATTTGCGCCGCAACTTACAATTACGCGCTCTATTGGCGCATCTAGACACAAAGTTGTTCCATCAAGTTCAAGCTTTGGACGCAAATTTTCTTCCCCAAAGTGAACTTCTACAACATCTGAACCTTGCGTCACAATTGAGCGAGACTGCAACGTGTGTGTTGCAAGAGGCACTATCACCATTGCACGTGACCCTGGAGCAACAAGTGGCCCACCAGCAGAAAGAGCGTATGCGGTAGACCCAGTTGGAGAAGCAACAATAAGACCGTCCCCGCGCAGGGTACAAAGTTCATCACCAGAAATTTCAACTGTAGCGCTAAGCATTTGCGGTGAATCACCTCTGCCAATGGTAGCCTCGTTTAACGCAAAAAATGTTCTAGGCCCTAAAAGCTGCGGCTCAATTTCTTCATCACCGGCACAAATAACTTCAACATTTAAGTTTGTACGCAGCTCTTCGGAAACATCGCCGGCAAGTGCTGCCGCAACAAGCGTCACAACGCCATCTTCATTTGAATTTGCAAGAAAACCCAAGTGCCCATAATTTATTCCAAAAACCGGGACATCAAGAACATGTGCAAGACGTGACGCACGCAATATTGTTCCGTCGCCGCCAAGTACAATAAGCAGGTCGTATTCGTTTTCAATTTTTAGACTGCGAAGCGCTTCGGCAGCGTTGACGGAAAGAGCTTCAGGCGTTGGAACGTCATGCGAATTTACAAGCGTATATCCAATACCCTGCGATGCAAAATACGCCACAAGCAAAAGCGATGCATCTTGTGCATTTTGCGCTTCTTTATTCACAACAACCAAAACGCGCATGAGACTACTCCGCTTCTTTGTTTGTTGATGTTAGCTGACCTGTTTGCGCTAGCTGGCTAGCAGGTGTATGTGCGCTTTCAACCGCGGCACGACACTCGCCTTTTGCAGATGTTGCATCGCTTTCGCTCACAGCCGCATAGCGACATTCCCCTCTGCCGCCTTCGCCAAAAAATTCACGGTACCAAATGATGAACGAATAAAACGACCATATCTTTTGCATATGAGAAACAGTGCCGCTTTTGTGCTCATCAAGCAGCTGCATAAGTTTTTCTGGAACAAAAAACTCTGCCGCCTCTGGACTTAGAAATGCGTCTTTTACCTGGTTGTAATACTTTTCTTCGCGAAGCCACGTAGCAAGCGGGCTTGGGAATCCAAGCTTTGGTTTGTTGAAAACGCGCTCTGGAAGGTGGCGCGCGGCTGCATGGCGAAGTGCAATCTTTTCCTTGTCTTCGCAAGCCCTATATTTTGCAGGAATGGTAAGCGCAAGCTCTAGAACTTCCTTATCAAGGAACGGAACGCGAAGCTCAAGACTATGAGCCATAGACATGCGGTCCGCCTTTAAGATAATGTCGTAAATCATCCAAGTTTTGATGTCAACATATTGCAGCTGCGTCACTCCATCAAGGTCCGCGACCTCATCATAGTAGCGTTTTGAATACACCTGCGGGTCTTCGCTTGTAATTTTGTCAACCAAGTATTGCTGACGTTCTTCGTTTTCAAAAACGTAGTCTGCACGAGAATTGCGCTCCCACGGCTCCATTGCGCCATGCGTCAGGAAATGGCGGCCCTTAATTTTTGGCGAAACACTTGCAATAGCGCCAAGTAATGAACGCAAAGCTTTTGGCCATTTTTGCTGATAGCGATACAGATGGTCTTCTTGTGTATAGTTTGGATATCCGCCAAAAAGCTCATCTGCTCCTTCGCCAGAAAGCACTACCTTTACATGCTTTGCCGCGTTTTGACACAAGAAATAAAGCGGGTTTTCAGAAGGGTTTGGCAGCGGCTCGTCCAAGTAATACTGGATATCTGGCATGCAATCAAAAAAGTCGTCCGCGTCAATTGTGTTAGCGATGTTTTCCATACCAAGCTCATCTGCAAAACTTTTTGCGTAAGAAAGTTCGCTATACTGCTCTTCCTCATAGCCAACAGAAAACGTGCGAATTGTACTTCCTGTGTTGAAAACGCGTTCTGCAACAAAGCTTGAATCTACACCAGAGCTCAAGAATCCGCCTACTTCAACATCTGCAATTTGATGAGCCTTAACACTTTCTGTGAACACTTTTTCTATGCGGTCTGCCCACTCATCCAACGAAAGCGTTTCATCTATCTTATATTCAAACTCATAGTAGCGCTCTTCCTTGTATTTGCCACTTTCGCAATCCCATTCAAAACGAGACGCCGGAAGTAACTTATACACGCCTTTGAACAGGGTGTTTTCGTAAGGAATGTATTCGTAAGACAAGTATTCCGGAATGCGAGCGCGGTCTATTTCTTTCACAAAACCAGGGTGGTCCAAAAAGCTCTTGATTTCAGAGCCAAACATAAACTGGCCGCCTTCGTTGTAATAATAAAACGGCTTGATACCAAAAATATCACGCGCGCCAAATAGCTTTTTTGCTTGCGTGTCCCAAATAACAAAGGCAAACATCCCGCGGAGCTTGTTTACAACATCTTTGCCCCACTCTTCGTATCCATGAAGGATGGTTTCTGTGTCTGTTTGAGTTTTAAACACATGACCTGCCGCAATAAGTTCTTGGCGAAGGTCCTGATAGTTATAAATTTCACCATTAAACACAATGATTTTTGTGTCGTCTTCATTAGAAATTGGCTGACGCCCGCCTTCTAGGTCAATGATTGACAAACGCCTGTGCACAAGCGCGATGTCTTCATCTATGTAGTAGTCCGCATCGTCCGGGCCACGGTGAGCGATACGGTCGCCCATAAGCTGGGCAATAAGCTTAGGGTTCTTCGTTATATTTGTTATTGCAAAACCGGCAAAACCGCACATAATTTATATCTTTCGTTTGTAACTTTCGTTTAGTATCTTTTGTTCAGTAACTTTCGTTTAGTGTTTTTCGCCTAGCATCTTTCGTTTAGTGTTTTTCGCCTAGCATCTTTCGCTTAGTGTCTTTTGTCTCTTTTTGTATCTTTAATTTTTCCGTTTATTGTACTTGGTTTTTGTCATTAGCTTTTTATCTTTGACCTTTTGCGAACATTAGTCGTTCAGCGTTTTGCGAATAAATCATGCAAATCTTTTGCAGGCGCGCCACATTCTTGCACGCACCGCCATGCCAAAACATCCAACGCGTCTACAACAAGCCCGCGCGGCATGACACGATCATACGGAATAACTGAAAGCTCTGTGCATCCCAAAATTACAGCATCGCAAGATACGTCAAACATACGGTTGCACTGAGCACTAAGGGCTTCTTTTGACGGAATATTCCCAGCTTTTACCTGGTCATATATAAGGCTCATCACATATGCTTGGTCTTCTTTTGTAGGTACCACGCACTCGATATTAAACTTTGCGAGCGCATGTTCATACACGCAAGTTGCTATAGTGCCATCTGTTGCTAACACTCCGCAGCGCGAAACCCCAAGACTTTGCACAAACGCAGCTGTTTCTTCCAGCATGTTAACGAAACGTGCCTTCGTAAGGCCAGAGGCAATGGCAGGAAGTTCTGCATGAGCTGTATTGCACGGCGTTGCTAAGATTGTACAACCTAGCGCTTCAAGCTGCTCTGCTGCTTCTTTCATTGAAGGGACAAACGAAGGCGCACCTTGTTTGTGGAGCAAATAGTCTGTACGGTTTGGAATTTCCGGTCTGTTCAAAATGTCGATGTCAAGATGCTCTTGGTCAGTTGCTACATTCGTAAACTCTACTACACGCTGGAAAAACAATGCAGTAGCCGCAGGTCCAACTCCCCCAATAACACCAAGCTTTTTATAGTCTGACATCCTAGATATTACCGCCTTAACCGCTTTTAATTCGTAAATGCGTATTATACCGCCGCATTTTAGCGAACAACACAAAAGCGCATCCTTCACATAAAAGTACGCGTTAATAAAGTGCAGGTTTTGCGAGCGTGGTTCTCGCAGCATGCAGTAGCCCGTTCAGACGCATAGGTAAAAATAAACGCGTATCAACGGAGCTAA
>CAZRFO010000154.1:0-4145 GCA_964599515.1 uncultured Eggerthellaceae bacterium
TTCTTAGACAAAGACAATACAGCTGTTCCGATGAAGAGAAACTGGAAATTGCCATTGCTATTCTTCAAAACAAAGTAGCAAACCAACGAAAAACATTACTGAAGCAAAGAGCACGCCCCGAAAGCGTGAATGCTGCTATTTGTAGTTTAGAACGCATAAAAGATGAAATGACAGCAGATCCATCAATATATGAATTAATGGGGCATGAGAGGCTAGCAGCGAAACTTTATTTCAGCTCGATATTTAATAATTGCGAATGGAACGGGCGAAAACCACGGTCAAAACAAGACTACGTAAACACAACACTTGATATTGGGTATACGGTTTTGTTCAACTTTATTGAGGCTTTAACTACGTACACCATCGATTTTACCCTTGCGCGTTAATTTAAATTACCCTGGGGCGATAGCGCAAATTACCCCAGGGCGTTAACGGTTTTACCCTTCCTATGTATTTACTTTATCTTGCTCGTTTGTTCGCGCATGTTCACGTCTCCGGTTAATCTAATGCGATAAGCATTATTGGTAATGCGGTCAACAATGCCTTCGGCAGATGTCCCTTTGCCTAATCGCTCAAGCCATCCTGGTTCTTGGAACTGACTGCAAAAAATGGTGGAACGAATTCGATTGCGACCTTCAACTAATTCATAGATATCACGCGTCTCTTCTTTTGTAGTGGTATTGAGCATAAACTCGTCAATAACCAGCAGTTCATACTTTTTGTATTTCGTAAGCACCCGCTCGTAGCGACCAGCTTCTTTTGCTGCTGCCAGTTCGCCCAAAAGCTCAGGTAATCTGGTATAACGAGTAGTGTGGTAATGTTTGCAGGCAGCCATAGCTAGCGCGCATGACAACCATGATTTTCCTGAACCTGTGGGACCCGTAATTACAATATCAACAGCATCTTCAATGTATTTGCAGGAAAAGTAGCGCGCAAGAGCTTCTTTCTCTAAACCACGCTTTGTATTCCAAATTACCAATTCGCTTCTTGCTTCAGGAAAACGCAATTTAGCTGCCTTGATAAGGTTAGTAAGTTTAGTAGCTAACCTTTTGTCCATTTCAGCATCTATTAACATTCCAAAGCGGTCATCAAAAGGAAGCTGGTCATAGGTTAATCTGTCTGTCATCTGTTCTGAGTAGGCATCTGCCATGCCAGTTAATCTCATGTCGCGCATCTTGCGCAGCGTTTCATTTGATTCCATGTTAGTTAGCTCCTTTGCTGTTGTAATAATCTGCGCCTCGTAATATGGCGTACTCGCCGCTATCTTCTATATCGCCGTTCGCTTTATAGATTGCACTACACAGACATTCAATCTGATCAACCGTTACGACAAGACCGTCTCCAATCGTAAGTGCTTTCTTGCAGGCTTCTTCTAGGATTGATGCACCATAGCGCTTAGAAAGCGATAACAATGATTTTCCCTGTCCTATTGCTTTTGATTTTGTTTCACATGAACTCATCACTATAGAAATTGCCCGCTCACAAGCACTTCCTATTACTCTTGATCGTTTAGCAATACCTTCGGCGTTCCACTCAAGATATCCAATGTGGTCTTGGGGCATATGGGTTTTGTTTGTAACAAAAGCGTGCTCCTCATAGGTTCTAGCATGAGATGCTATTCGCACATCTTGGTAATAAATTTCTACAGTTGTTTGTGTTATTCGCGCATCGACAATTTTACCGATATACTCAAACGGAACGGAATAGAAGCATTTCCTTACCGCAACGTGATAATCGCTTCTTACCGTAGCACGTTCCCAGCTGCACACTGGAAACGCAACCTTAGGGAGCGGAGATAGTTCTGAGCGTTCTTGAGCCTCAAACACACTTGATCTGCTCCCAGGCTTTCTTGTAAATTGAGCTGAATTAATTTCGCCAATTTTTTCCAACAGTGCTGCATTAAGCTCTCCAAGGGTAAAAAATGCTCGGTTACGAAGAGGGGCAATAGCGTGCCTGGTTACCATCCCAACGCCTGCCTCAACATTGGCTTTATCCTTTGGATGGCGTACGCGCGCAGGCGATATGGCGCAACCATAATACGAAGCTAAATCAGAATATGCCCTGTTAAGAACAACGTCACATCCACGAACGTGGCTAATAACGGCAGTCTTGCAATTATCGGGCACAAGTTCTTTTGGCACACCACCAAAGAAATCGAATGCATGCACATGTGCTAAAAGCCAGCACTCAGAATCAACACCAAAGAAGCCTTCTGCATAAAGCTTGCCCGAAAAAGGCAAGCATGCAACAAATACATCAACGGGTACAACTTCACCAGTGTCTCTATCGATGACCTGCATTTTTGTCCCAGCCCAGTCAACCTCCATCTTTTCGGCGGGTCTTCGCTCTATATGCATTGTTAGATTACGTGAAGCTGTCCACAGTTCATAACCTTTGTTGAATGTGCTGCGGCTACAGCTATCTGCTCCTTGTGCACGACAAGCATCACAGTATTCTTCATAAAGAAGAGCTCTTGTAACACCTTTGCCCTTTAGCTGTTCGTGAACTTGCTGGTAATCAGGCTCAATGTAGTTTGTCTGTCTTGCATACTTGCTGGGATAAATTGTTTGCCTGATAGCAGCATCCCCAAAATCTTCCGGCAAAGGCCACGAAAGCCCTGCGTTTTTCGCTGCGCGTAAAACATTATTAACAGTCTTACGGCTACAACCTGCAGCTGCAGCAATTGATTGTGCTGGCTGCCCAAGGCTATGAAGCCTCATGATTTCTCGGTATCTAATCATTAGATACCTCCTCCCTAAAAAAGAGAACAGCATGATCGTCTTTGTCATGCCGGTTCTAATTCTAGAGAGGGTAATATCGGTGACGCAAAGGGGTAATTTAAGTTAACGTATGAGGGTAATTTGAATTAACGCGTGTGGGTAAGATGCGTGGTGAACGTAATGAATGATATTGATGCTCTTTGGGCCGAGTATGGTGATAAAATATTACTCTCAATGAAAATGCATAACTTTCCTGAAAATGCGTCTGATGAAGAGCTGATCGGCTATGCTGATGCTTGGGTTGAAAAGTACTGCACTACTCCAGGTAAACCAATTTCTATGCATTACCTAGACAAGCAAAAATTAACACCAGTATTCCGTAAAGAACTTTACATTGCATCGCGTAAAGCATATGCTGCTTGGTCTGAAAAAGAAGTGTAATGTTAGCGGATTTAACCTGCGTTGATAAGGTAGTTTGCTATATAAATTAATTGCATTAACACGGCTGGTTGAAAACATGCTTTTTGATGATTAATAGAAAACACTTTATAAAAACTTTATCAATAAATGGGGGTGACAATATTCAAAAATACCGTCACCCCCAAAGTGCGTGAAATAATAGCCTATTTAGGAGGAGCTGGTACGCTTGGAACTCCAGGTACACTAGAAACGCTGGGTGCGCCTGGTACGCTAGGAACTCCAGGAACTCCAGGTACGCTGGGCGCACCAGGGATACCGGGCGCGCCAGGTGCAGTTGGTGCGCCCGGGGAGGGGACTTCGAAGCCGCATTCCGGGCAGCATGTATCAGTTGGGGAACAGGTTGCCCCGCATTCAGGGCAAGTTATTTCGGCGCTGGCAGTTGGTGGTCTGAAACACATAATAATTCTTCTTTCCTAATTTAACCATTGTGTCATAAATGCAAACCAGTGAAATAAAGAACCGTTGTAACGGAACTTTTCTCAAAAGGCATAAACTAATTCTAATGTAAAAAACAAAGATGTTGTTCTTAGCGATAGGGTCTATTCGCTATACCAAAAAGGAATATTTGCAAGAGTGTTTTTCACTGTGCTCGCTATATGCTATGTCTAATTTATCCTGATAAAAGGCAATATTCCCAAAAAGAATATTATCTATAAACTTTATACGACTTTACGATTTTTTAGAACCTCAATAATATTTTTGCAAAGCAAGTCATAAATCTTTTTGACTTGCAGCTGTTGTTTCTTTGCCTTGTAAGAAACAACAAAGGGATGAGAGAAGAAAGCAAAAATAGAGAAGGGGGTTTTCATGTCAGAAAAGACTGTCTACAAATCGACGGGCATGAATGCATTTGGTATTGGTGCAAATGTGTCTGAAGTTGATGTAAAAGATGGAAAGATCATTCGTACGCGTCCGATGCAGTATGACAAAAAGTATTCCGCTGAA